>CBDUQI010000027.1:0-40052 GCA_965369325.1 uncultured Gammaproteobacteria bacterium | reverse complement strand
CGCATGGCCTTCGTTGATGTGCCACACCGTGGGCGTAAGACCCAGCGCGCGCATCGCCCGCACCCCACCGACGCCAAGCACCATCTCCTGCTGTATGCGTGTGGTGCTGTCACCGCCGTACAGTTGATAGGAGATGCGCCGGTCGGCCTCGCTGTTTTGCTCAACATCCGCGTCCAGCAGATACAAAGCGATATGTCCGCACTTGGCATGCCAGATACGTACCTGTACGGCACGCCCGGGCAAATCGACGGTCAAGCGCAGCTCCTGTCCTTGCGCATCGGTCACCACCTTCATCGGCACATCGTCATAGTGGGTAAACGGATGGCGCACCACCTGATCGCCCTGGCCATCGATCTCCTGGCGGAAAAATCCCAGCCGGTAGAGCATGCCGATGGCCACGAACGGCACCCCCATATCACTGGCTGCCTTGCAATGATCGCCCGCTAGAATGCCAAGGCCACCGGAGTACAACGGAAAACTCTCATGAATACCGTACTCAAAGCAGGAATACGCGATCAGGTCCGTCGCCGGATCCAGCACCTCAGGCGGCACCGCACTGCGATCAATACTTAGATAAGTATCGTAGGCCGCCACTGCCTGATTAAATTCCTGCATGTACACGCGATCAAGCGCCGCCTCGTCCAGCGTGCGCTGGCTGACTCGCCGCAGGAACACCCGCGGGCTGTGCCCGGTACGTTCCCACAACTGGCGGTCTAGCCGACTGAACAGATCCACAACGGGTTTGTTCCAGCTGTAGTACAAATCGCTGGCAAGATCCTGCAATCGTATGAGCGCGGCGGGAAGCCGTGGTTGTACTTCAAGTACAAACTTGGTGCCTGGCATCGAGTTCCTCGGATAGATCAATCATGGATGGATGGACGCCCAAGATACGGGCAACGCCGCATATAGGGCGGCGTGGCGATTATACCGGCTGGATCAAGCGGGTGCTGCGAGGAATCCCTGCCCATACTCCAGAGCAATGGCCTAGCGCAGATTAAGCTGAAATGTCCAGCTCGTAGCGTTGGACGTAGGCCTCGAAACGCTTGCGCATCTGCGCCGCGTTCAGGCCATACTGCGCCAACGTATAAGTATGTTTGCCATGCTTATTCTGTGGATTCGCGCTCAGGTAGGCGCTCATGCTCAAGCGAGCTGGTTGGCTCAAATCCACCTGCCCATGCGCGTACACGCGCCCGACTGCCTGTAACGGGTTTGAAACCAGATCACGGTAATTCAGGTCCGTAAACTGCTTCGCCAGTTGCGGGTGCTGGTCGCGAAAGGCCAGGCTGCGATCAAGTGCACCCGCCCAACTGTCCGCCCATTCACGCGCGACACGATGCGGGTCGACACCCCGCGCGAACGCCGCGCGAAGCACGGTGCCGTGGCTGGCAATCGAGCCGACCACTTCAAGTGGGTCGCGATGTGTTTGCACCACTCGTGCATCAGGGTACTGGGCGAACAGCCCCTCCAGGCTGTAAAGATGCCCGGGTGCTTTGAGCACCCACCGCCGCGGCGTCTGCCCGTACTGCAGGTGCTGCAACAGATACCGATGCCACTGGTAGGCACCCCGATGATCCGTACCCTCCAGCCAACGCTGATAGCTGCCAACATCGTTGGTGGTGTGAAACTCAATACTCTCAAACGCGTGCGCTGTGATGGCAATACACTCCTGCGGCAATTCAGCCCCCACCGGATGGATGCGTTTGAAATCGGGCGCCAGCCGATCGACCCAGGCCAATCGCCGCGCCACCCGCCGGATCCGCCGCTCGATGTTGGCGGGTGAATCTGTCGCCGGGGACGGGCAGGGATCCATCACCTCCCAGGTGGCAGGCACCCGCACCGAACAATCACGGGCAATCAAGTTGTGAAGCAACGTCGTGCCCGTGCGCGGCAGGCCCAGCACGAAAATTGGCCGATCCACCGGTTCTCGGCGAATTGCCGGATTGGCGCAATACGCCGCGTGAACCCGCAAGCGAGTCTCGAGCAGATCTACCAAATGAGTATGAATGGCTAACGCACCGACCGGCGTCAGATTTGACTCCCGCTCAATCGCCGCCGTCAGACGAGCGAGCGGCTGGCTCATCTCGGGCGGCCCGAAGTCATTAAACCCCGTGCGAGCACTCGCCCGCGCCATGAGCGTGTCAGGCGAGAAATCGGGCTGCCGCATAAAGGCGCCAGCCCAGTTGATAGTGCGCGTTAGCCACGGCTGCTGCGATCCGAGATGTTTCATGGCGAGCGCAGTATACCGGATGGCCTGTGCACCCGAACCCACCCAGCATAGCGGCGGCAGCCTTCATCCTCGTCTCTACTTAGAGTATTAATAATTTCTTATTTATCATAAGATTGCAAACGATTCATAACAAATACAATTATGGTTGCAGATACACTGGTTTGCCGCAGCACTGCAATAGCACTGCGCGGCGGGGATATGTTACCTTCGCGCTTGGTTCAAGTTGGCCGCGAATGATGCTTAGCGGCCATCGCAGCCGCACCTGCGCCGCAGAACAAGGAGGACGCGAATTAATGTCGGGTAGTGACCTATCCCAAGGCGCCGATGCCTCGGACACGCCGGAGCTGTTGGCGCCCCCGCTATCCACTCGCGCCGACCCGCCCTTGATGCTGACAGACGACGCTTACCAGAAGTCGATTCTGCCCGGTGTCTCGCGCACCTTCGCACTCACCATCCCGCAATTACCCGCGGGTCTAGAGCGGGCCGTGACCAATGCCTATCTGCTGTGCCGGATCGCCGACACCATTGAGGATGACGCCGCGCTCACTGCCAAGCAGAAAAGTGACTTTCACGCGCAGTTTGTTGACGTGATCAGCGGCCGTAGCCCCGGCACCGAGTTTGGACCCGCGGTCGCGCCCCTACTTTCCCCGCAAACACTGGATGCCGAAATCGAACTCGTCCAAAACACCGATCGGGTCGTGCGAGTTACCCAGAGCATGAATCGGGCCCAGCGCTGCGCGTTGACCCGCTGCGTCACTATTATGTGCCAGGGCATGCCCCGGTTTCAGCGCGACCGTAGCATCGGCGGACTGCCGCGCCTGGGCGATCTGAACGACTACTGCTACTACGTCGCGGGGGTGGTCGGGGAGATGCTAACCGAGCTGTTTTGCGATCACTCCGCCAACATCGCTAAACGCGGTGACTCAATGCGCCAGTTGGCTGTCTCATTCGGCCAAGGGTTGCAAATGACCAATATCCTTAAGGACATTTGGGAAGACCGCCGCAACAACACCTGCTGGCTGCCGCAGGATGTGTTCAGCGAATTCGGCTTTAACCTGCAGGAGATGCGCCCGGGCATGAGCCATGAGGGCTTCCATCATGGCATGAACAAGCTTATTGGCATTGCCCATCGCCACCTCAGTAATGCACTGGAGTACACCCTGCATTTGCCTCGTCCCGAAACCGGCGTACGCCGGTTCTGCCTGTGGGCGGTAGGGCTCGCCATCTTGTCCCTGCGAAACCTGCACGAGCATCCGGAGTTCGCCGCCGGACAGGAAGTAAAAGTGTCGCGCGCCACCGTGCGCCGAACCGTCCTCATCACCAGCGCCGCGGCGCGCAGCAACTCGCTGCTGCGGATGTTATTCCGATCCGCCGCCCGCGGCTTACCGTTGGCCCCTGAAGGGCCGCCCATTCAGGCGCCAACGCCGGGTTGAGCAGATGGGCAGCGGGCACCCGCCGCTAGTGCCGGGTGGTGGAACACACCGTGTGGGCATTGTCATCGCGCTCGCCGATGAAGCCCGCGCGCTGGGCCTTCACCCAGCCTACCCGCCGCAAGTAGGCACGCACAGTTTTGCCTCCGCTCAACGAAACAACTTAGCGCCGGTGGAGTGCCTGCATGTCACCTGCGGTATCGGCGCCACCGCGGCTGCGCAAGCCGCGCAGCGATTGGCAGACGCTGGCGCCAGCGCGCTGCTTACCGTGGGCTACGCAGGCGCCCTGGCCAGAACCTTACGCAGTGGCGACCTCGTACTGGCGGACACCTTGCACACAAACGATCAGCAGCATGACCTGTCCCAACCTTTACACACAAGCTTGATCCAAGCACTGCGCGAGCACACCGTTGCTGTTCAATCAGGGGGGTTGTTGAGCGCCCTTCACGTCCTCGGGACCGTAGAACAAAAGCAGCACGCCCATCGCGTCACCGGCGCTGCCCTAGTTGATATGGAAAGCGCCGCCGTGCATAGGATCGCGACCGACCGCCACCTGGGCTTTGCCGCGCTGCGTGTTGTGCTGGACGACGCCCGAACGTCGATACCTCAGCGCGTACTTGCCTGCGCGGACACCTTCGGTCGCACGCGCCTACGCGCCCTGGTCGCCCTACTACTGCGCCACCCCAGCACCCTGTTTTCTCTGCGCCAGCTTGCCTCTCAACGCGCGCTGGCACTGGCGAGCATGCGCAGACTCCAAAGCCCGCTCGGAACCCTGAGCGAGCGATATGCGGCGACGGAGGCCGGAAGATGACCCGTCATCTTGGCCCGGCCCTGCGCGCATGGACTGGCACCGTGCAGCGCCATGCATGGAAAGTACTCATCGCCTTCGCACTCCTCGGCGCCGCGCTGGCCAGCTATACCGCCCAGCACCTGGGCGTGAACACTGACACCACCGATATGATCTCGGCCGATTTGCAGTGGCGCCAGGATTTCATTGAGTTTCGTGAAGCATTCCCGTTGTTGTGGCGCAGCCTTATCGTGGTGTTGGACGCTGATTCCGCCGATTTGGCTGACGATGCACAGGCCCGCCTGACCCAAGCGCTGGCTGAACAGCCCCAGTTCGCGGCCATCCTGGCGCCGGAGACCGATCCGTTTTTTACCCGCCACGGCCTGCTGTACCAAAGCCCCGCAGAATTGCAGCGCCTGGGCGATCAACTCGCTCGGGTTCAGCCGTTCATTGGACATCTCGCGCGCGACCCCAGTCTCCACGGCATCGCGAATCTGCTAGCGCTGGCCGCCAGCCAGAACGCGTTGGATAAGACTGGCACGCCGCGTGAACTTGGCCTTGATCCGTTGTACGCCGGGTTGGCAATGAGTTTTGAGGCGGCGCGCGACGGGCGTTTTTACCGCCTGCCCTGGATGGAACTGATGGGCGGCGATGGGGCCGGCGCGCCGGATCAACGCCGCCGGATTATCGCGTTGCAGCCGCTGCTGGACTATGGGTCGCTGGCCCCGGCCGCACAGGTGATCGACACCGTCAGGCACACCGCACAGAGCCTGCAGATTGACGCCGCCCACGGTGTGCGGTTGCGCCTAACCGGCGCCATCGCACTTGAGCACGAAGAGCTACGCAGTGTCGCAAGCGGCGCCAAAATAGCAGGGCTCGTATCGCTGGGACTCGTGGGGTTGGTGATGTTTGCCGGCTTGCGTGCTTGGCAACTGGTATTGGCAACGCTGCTCAGCCTGATCGTCGGACTGATCGTCACCGCTGCGTTCGCGGCGGTAGCCGTTGGCGCGCTGAATCTTATTTCCATCGCCTTCGCGGTCTTGTATATCGGCCTTGGCGTCGACTTTGCCGTTCACCTTTGCCTGCGTTATCGCGAGCTGGTGCGCGAAGGGGTGGATCACACAGGCGCAATGGCTCAGGCAGGGCAGGACACCGGCGCCTCACTGGTACTGTGCGCGATTACCACGTCGATCGGCTTTTTGGCTTTCTTCCCGACGGCGTTCGCTGGTGTGGCCGAATTGGGACTGATCAGCGGCGTGGGCATGTATATCAGCCTGTTCATGACGCTGACCTTCCTGCCAGCTCTGATTCACGTCTTGCCGCCAATCAATGCGGCGACGTCAAGGTCCCCCGGTGTGCAGGCAACCCCAACAGCGTCCCATGCCTCAAGACAGCTCGATAACAACAGCGCGCCTGCCCCGCGACGTAATCCTACCTTTACTTACGCCACCACGCTGCTGGCGCTGGCCGCAGCGGTGCTGGTATTGCTGCGCCCACCCGGCGTGCAGTTTGATCCCAATCCGCTGAGTCTGCGCGACAGCCAAAGCGAATCCGTCCGCGCCTACAACGAGCTGCTGGCCGATCCGCAGCACTCACCGCTGCGCCTGAACGTGCTAGTAAGCCCGCAACTCGCGGCCGAGACTGCGCAGGCACTGAGCGAGCAACCTAACGTTCACAGCGCGCGATGGCTGGGCGATCTGGTGCCCGCGCAACAGGATGAGAAACTGCGCATGGTGGAAGAGTTGGCCTTTCTTATGGGCCCCGACCTTGCGCAAACGCCGCGCCCCGCACCCGCCCCATCCGTGCGCACATTGGCCTCGATGCAACAAAGCCTGCGCACACTGGGGGCGGACCAGCCGAGCGCGGCCGGCAGCGCCGCGCGACGCTGCCTGGATGCAATCCACGAATTTGCTCAGCACATCATGGGCCGGCCCGCCGACATGCAGCACTCACGCCTGCATGCCGCCCAGACAGCTGCCACCGCCACCCTGCCCGCGCAACTGCAACGCCTGAACCAACTGCTACAAGCCGGGCCGATCACCATGCAAACTCTGCCCAAAAGCCTCCGCTCGGTTTGGCTAACAGGCGACGGGCGCATGCGAGTGGAAGCCTCCTCCGCCGCTGCGCTCGTGGATTCGCCCACGATGGCCCAATTCGTCGAGCAGGTGCACACACGCGCCCCCGGTGCCACTGGCATGGCCGTGGTGCAACTAAGGGCGGGCGACGCCGTCCTGGGCGCGTTTCGCCAAGCGCTGATCAGCGCCGTCATCGTGGTTGGCCTGCTATTGATTGTGCTGTTACGCAGCGTCACAGACAGTCTGCTGGCGCTGGTGCCAGTATTACTTGCAGGCGTATTTACCTCAGCAGTATTTACCCTGATGGGGCTACAGTTTAACTTCGCCAATATTATCGCACTGCCGTTGCTGCTAGGGATGGGCGTGGACAACGGCATTCACCTGCTGCACCGGCATCGCCATACACCACCGCCTGACGGGCGCCTGCTACGCACCAGCACCAGTCGCGCGATTGTGCTGAGCGCATTGACCACGATGGTCAGCTTCGGCACCCTTGCCACCTCCTCCCACCCTGGCACCGCCAGCATGGGACTGCTGTTGGCCATTGGACTGGGGATGATCCTGGTGACCACACTGCTCATATTACCGACGCTGTTGCGAGCCACCCGATGACCGTTTGTGTAACGGGTGCCACCGGCTTTATCGGCTCGGCGGTGGCACGCGTGCTACTGGCGCACGGGCAGCGTGTGCGCGCGACCGTTCGCGCCGGCAGTGATCTCAGCAATCTAGCCGATCTACCGGTGCAACAGATCGTGGCCGATCTGGATCGTCCTGACACCCTGGCGCCTGCACTGGAGGGCTGCAGCACGCTTTACCACATCGCCGCAGACTACCGTTTATGGGTGCCGGAGCCGGCACAGATCTATCGTACAAATGTCGACGGGACGGTAGCGCTGATGCAGGCAGCGATCGACGCCGGCATCCAACGCGTGGTCTACACCAGCAGTGTGGCCACCCTGGGCCTGCGCACGGACCTGACACCCGCCGATGAGCACACCCCGGTGAGCATTGACGACATGATTGGGCATTACAAGCGCTCGAAGTTTCTAGCCGAACAACGCGTACTGCAGATGGTGCAACATCAGGGACTGCCGGCGGTCATCGTCAACCCCTCAGCACCGGTCGGTCCGCGCGATATCAAACCAACCCCTACCGGGCAAATAGTGATAGATGCTGCCACCGGACGCATGCCGGCGTATGTAGATACGGGACTAAACATCGTCCACGTGGACGACTGCGCGCTGGGCCATGTGCTGGCGGCCAAGCACGGGCAGATCGGCGAGAAGTACATTCTGGGCGGGACCAATATGAGCCTGAAACAGATCATTGAGCAGGTCTGCGAGCTGGCGGGACGCAAGCAGTCGCTAGTGCGGATTCCGCACGGGGTGAGCATGGGCGCCGCAGTGCTCAGCGAGGCGCTCGCACGCCTCACCGGCGGCGCTCCCCGCGTGACGCTCGACGGCGCCCGGCTGGCCAAAAAGCACATGTATTTTTCCAGCGCGCGCGCGCGCGAAGAACTCGGCTACCGAGCACGCCCCGCGGATCATGCATTCGCTGACGCCCTGGCCTGGTTCGCGGACCATCAACGATTGACGACCCGCTAGTCGGGGATGCACAAAAATAGCTCTTTTTCGCCAAAATGCAGGTTATTTCCGAGACTGATCGCTTACAATGCGGCGGGCGCCGATGCCACCGCAGTCGCCCTGTGGGGCCGGCAAATCAAAGGCTATGGAGCGCATGCAGGCACAGGCAAGAGCACACCCCAATATCGCGTTGGTCAAGTACTGGGGTAAACGGGACGCTGCGCTGAATCTGCCAGCGGTCGGCTCGGTCTCCATCACCCTAGACAGTCTGTGGACGGATACCCGGATCGCTTTCGATCCAGCGCTTACCCAGGACGAAGTGACGCTTAACGGCGCCCAATCGCCTGCACAAACCCGGCGCGTCAGCCAGACGCTGGATCTGATGCGGGCGCACCTGGAGCGGCCGCTACACGCACGCGTGCACAGTCATAACAACTTCCCTACCGCCGCCGGACTGGCCTCATCGGCCTCTGGCTTTGCTGCGTTGGTAGTTGCTGCCAACGCCGCCCTGGACCTTAAATTGCCTGCACGGGAGCTGTCGATCCTGGCCCGACGTGGCTCGGGCTCGGCCGCCCGCTCGATTTTCGGCGGTTTCGTCGACATGCACGTGGGCGCGCGCGCGGATGGTAGCGATGCCTTTGCGGAACCCCTGCAGCCGCCAGCGCACTGGCCCTTGGAGGTCGTTGTGGCCATTACGGCTTCCGAGGCGAAGAAAATCGGCTCCACCGAAGGCATGAACGCCACCGCAGACACCTCGCCGTACTATCCGGCCTGGGTGCGCACCGCGCCACAGGACATCGAGCACGCCAGGGCCGCGATTAACGCGAGGGACTTTGGCTCCCTGGCGCAAATCAGCGAGTTCAGCTGCCTCAAGATGCACGGGCTGGCCATGTCAGCCAACCCGGGGCTGCTTTACTGGAATGGCGCAAGCATGGCCTGTTTGCATGCTATTCGCACACTGCGAGCGCAAGGCCACGGGGTGTTTTTTACCGTTGACGCAGGGCCGCAGATCAAAGCCATTTGCCTGCCCGGAGAGGCGCAGGCAGTGGGCGAGGCGCTGGCCGCGCAGCCCGGCGTGATAGAGGTGCTGGTCAGTGCGTTGGGCCAGGGTGCGCGGTTAACGGCGCGGGCATCATGCGGGTAACGGCATCTGCGCCGGGAAAACTAGTACTTACAGGCGAGTATGCGGTGCTGGAGGGCGCGCCGGCGCTGGTCATGGCCGTGCCAAGGCGTGCCCAGGTAAGCCTCTCGCCGCGCGAAGGCACCTTATCTCGGCTCGATAGCCGCGCTGGCCAGCAACTCATCGGCCACTGCCGCCTGGGCGCCCACGCTGGCGTGCCAGGCGGACTCGCCTGGGAGGGGGACGATCCTCAGTGGCTGGCCCAGGTGGATTTGGTTGACGCGGTGCTGCGTTGGCGCATAATTGACGCACCGCAATGGCCGTCGGCCGCCCTGAACATGCACCTGGACACTCGCGCATTTTTCGACCACACGACGGCAGCTGGCGGCAAGCTTGGACTGGGCTCAAGTGCCGCATTAACGGTTGCTTTTGCGGCGGCGCTAACCGAGTATGCAGCGGAGTCGACGGCGCGAGCCGATCGCGCGACGCTGTTAGCACAGTTACTCGCGCTGCACCGGGCGTTTCAGGGCGGGCATGGAAGCGGGCTTGATATCGCGACCAGCCTCTGCGGCGGGCTCATCAGCTTCCAGGCGATGGCTGACGGGCCCGGTGGCCCAGCAGCCCCGGTGGTAAGCCCGCAGACGCTGCCTGCGGATGTGCACATGCTGGGCGTGTGGTCGGGCAACAGTGCATCGACCCCGCAGTTTTTGCAGCGGCTGGCCGGCTGGCGAACGCAGGCGCCAGTTGAGTACGAAACAATCATGGGCCAGCTGCGCTCATTGAGCATCGCTGCACAGGCAGCAATCGTCAGTGGCAGCAGCGTGAAGTTTGTGCAGAGTGTGCGAGCGTTTGGTGCCGGCCTTGCCGAGTTGGGTAGCGCAAGCGGGCTTGGCATCTTTAGCACCCAACATCGGCAGATCGCCGCGCGAGTGACCAGTGATGAGGTGGTTTACAAGCCGTGCGGCGCCGGTGGCGGCGATCTGGGGATTGCGGTCAGCCGCGACCCACAAGCGCTAGCCCACGTCAGGCAGGCAGTAATTGAGGCAGGATTTGCGCCAATGGAATTGCGTGTTGATCCGATTGGGCTGGAACTGAAAACAAGTCTGGAGTGAACCCCGTGCAGAGCTCGCGTATCCCTGAATTTTACAAGTTGTCGGTTGCCGATCGCGTACGCAAAGTGCGCGAGAAAGGGCTGCTCTCCAAGAGTGACTATCTTGCGCTTTCCAGCGGTGAGCACACCCTGTCGGTGCAGCACGCAGATAAGATGATCGAGAACGTCATCGGCGTGATGGGGTTGCCGGTCGGACTCGGGCTAAATTTTGTGATCAACGGGCACGAGTACGTGGTACCGCTGGTGGTGGAGGAGCCGTCGATTGTCGCGGCCCTGTCGGCCTCCGCCAAACTCGTGCGGGCCAACGGCGGATTTCATACCCGCGCCAGCGAGCCATTACTGGTCGGGCAGGTGCAGGTGGTGGATGCCAAGCACCCGGCCCGTGCGCGGGCCGCCCTGCTGCAGCACAAAGACGAGGTCATCGCGCTAGCCAACACCCTGCATCCGAATATGGTGGCGCGTGGCGGCGGCGCAGTGGACATGGAGGTGTATGTACACCCCTCCCCGTCTGGCGGTAGCGATATGGTCGTCGCGCACCTTCTGGTTAACACCTGCGATGCGATGGGCGCGAATCTGGTTAATACGATGTGCGAAGGCGTCGCCTCGCTGATCGAGAGCATTGCCGAAGGCAAGGTGTTCCTGCGCATTCTGTCCAACCTTACTGACCGCGCGCTGGCCTGGGCGCGCTGCGAGATTCCGGTATCGCACCTGGCTGGCAAAGGCTTTACCGGTGAGCAGGTGCGTGACGGTATTATCCTGGCTAACGATCTTGCCATTGTGGACCCCTATCGCGCCGCCACCCATAACAAGGGCATCATGAATGGGGTGGACGCCGTGGCACTTGCCACCGGGAACGACTGGCGCGCTATCGAAGCGGCCGCCCACGCTTACGCGGCCCGCGGCAATCGCTATACGTCGTTGACCCACTGGGGCAAAGACGACGATGGCAATTTGGTAGGCACGCTGGAGATGCCGATGAAAGTGGGCACCGTGGGTGGCCCATTGCAATCCAATCCCACCGTCGCGGTAAATCATCGCCTGCTGGGCGCCACCTCCGCCACCGAGTTGGCGCGAGTGATGTGCGCCGTCGGGCTGGCCCAAAATCTGGGCGCTTTACGCGCGCTAGTCACCGAGGGAATTCAGCAAGGGCATATGACCTTACACGCACGCACCGTGGCCAATGCGGCCGGCGCGGACGCTGACATCTTCGAGACGGTGGTAGAACGGTTGATCGAAGATGGCGAAATAAAAGTCTGGAAAGCGCAGGAACTGATTGCGGAGATCGAAACTGGCCACCGCGATCCGGCACAGAGCGAGCGGCAGGAGGTACGCGCCTCACATGCGAGCGGTCATGGCAAAGCCATCCTGCTGGGCGAACATGCGGTGGTGTACGGACGCCATGCGATCGCCGCCCCTATCCCGTTGGCCATTGAGGCCGCTGTCAGCGATGCCGAGCAGGGCGTTACCCTGCTGATCCCACGCTGGGGCGTGGAGCAGCGCATGCATCAGCAGGCGGACCAGCAGCACTCGTTCCACAAACCCAGTGCGGTGATCCTGGAGCGCCTCGGGCTCACTGGCCGAGCGATGCGAATCGAGGTTTTCCCCAACGTGCCACGGGCGGTGGGCCTGGGCGGATCGGCAGCGATCGCCGTGGCTATTATTCGCGCGGTTAACGAGCACTTCCAGCTCGGCCTTTCGGACGGCGACGTTAACGCGCTGGCGTTCGAATCAGAAAAAGTTGCGCACGGCACCCCCTCCGGGATCGACAATACGCTGGCCACCTACGGCAAGTTCCTGCTGTATCGGCGTGGTGAGCCGGCGCTGATGAACGAGCTGCATGTGCGTGAACCCATCCCACTGGTCATCGGAATGACCGGGGTCGAGAGCCTCACCGCGCCCATGGTCGCGCGGGTGCGCAACTCCTGGGAACGTAACCAACGCCGCTATGAGCGCATCTTTGATGAGATAGACGCCCTGACATTGCAGGGTGTGCAAGCCATCGGTGAACATGATTTGGAGCAGCTTGGTGAGCTAATGAATATCTGCCAGGGTTACCTGAACGCGTTACAGGTCTCTTGCTGGGAGATCGAAGAGTTGATTCAGATCGCACGCGAGAACGGCGCCCTCGGAGCCAAGCTGACCGGCGGCGGAGGCGGCGGCTCCATCATTGCGGTGTGCCCGGAGAACCCCGGCAAAGTAGTCGAGGCGATGAACAGCGCGGGCTATCAGGCGATGGAGGTTCAAATTGGATAACACCGTTGCGCGGATTAAGAATGATGTCGTCTCCTCAGAATCCGAGGAACTGATTCTGGTCGACGAGCAGGACCGTGAGGTAGGCTTCAACACCAAGGGTGCCTGCCACGATGGTGAAGGTCTGCTGCACCGTGCATTCTCGATCTTTATTACCGATACCCAAGGGCGTGTGCTGCTGCAACAACGCAGTGAGCAAAAGCGCTTGTGGCCATTGTACTGGGCCAACAGTTGCTGCAGCCATCCACGGCGCGGCGAGAGCATGGCGCAAGCCTCAAATCGGCGGCTGTACCAGGAGCTGCATCTGCACTGCGAGCTGACTTATCTTTACAAATTCATCTACCACGCCCGCTACGCACAGGAAGGTGCCGAGCACGAGCACTGCTGGGTCTACCACGGCGTATCCGACGTTGAGCCACGGGTAAATGTGAATGAAATAGCCGCAACTCGCTATCTGGCGCCTGAAGAGCTGGACCGGGAGATCGCACAAACACCGCAGCAGTTCACTCCCTGGCTAAAGCTCGAGTGGGAAATTGTACGAGAACATCTAAAGGCGTAACCAAGCTATGGGCGTACCTCTGATTCAAGCTTATCGTGTTGGAACCTATCTGCTGGGCAAGAAGCTTCGCGGCGTCAAGCGCTACCCACTAGTGCTGATGCTTGAACCGCTTTTTCAATGCAATCTGGAATGTGCGGGTTGCGGCAAAATCGCCTACCCGGACGACATTCTTAAAAAGCGTTTGAGTGTGGAGGATGCCCTGGCTGCGGTTGATGAGTGCGGCGCCCCGGTGGTCTCCATCCCTGGCGGCGAACCGCTAATCCACAAGCAGATGCCCGAAATCGTGCGCGGCATTGTCGCGCGCAAAAAATTCATTTATCTGTGCACCAATGCGCTGCTGCTAACCAAACGCATTGATGACTACGAACCCTCACCCTACCTCACATTCTCTATTCATCTGGATGGCCTTGAGGAGCGTCACGACGAATCCGTTTGCCGCGAAGGCGTTTACAAGAAGGCGGTTGAGGCCATTCGGGTGGCGCGCAGCAAGGGTTTCCGGGTCACCACTAATTGCACACTGTTCGACGGCGAGCAGCCGCAGGAAGTTGCCGACTTTTTCGATTCCTGCATGGCGTTGGGGGTAGAGGGCATTACTGTCTCGCCCGGTTACAGTTATGAGAAAGCCCCGCGCCAGGATGTGTTTATGGGGCGCAAACAGTCCAAAGAGCTGTTTCGCAGCATCTTCCGTCTGGGCAAGGGCCACGGCTGGCGCTTTAGCCAGTCCAGCCTGTTTCTGGATTTTCTGGCGGGCAACCAACGCTATCAATGCACGCCCTGGAGCAACCCCACTTACAACGTTTTTGGCTGGCAGAAGCCCTGCTATCTGCTGGTGGATGAAGGCTACGCACCCGACTTCAAAACTTTGATGGAAGATACCGACTGGGAGGCCTATGGCGTGGGTCTCAATCCCAAGTGCGACAACTGTATGGCGCACTGCGGATACGAGGGTACGGCCGTAATGGACACCGTCGCACGCCCGTTAAAAGCGCTGTGGGCAAGTGTTCGTGGTCCGCGCACCAGCGGCCCGATGGCACCGGAGTTACCTATCCTATATGGCGAGCGCACGGCGGCGACGGAAATGCGAGTCGCGGCCAGTTCTATCCCCACCCGTAACTCCAGCTGAGCGCTGATGGTTAAGGCGGTCGCCGCCCCGCCACATCGCCAGCTAAACAGCCAACACAATGCTGAGCACCATCGCTGTGTACCTCGCCGCCGGATTGTGGTTGGCGTTGCTGCTCGCGCCCTGGCAGTACTGGCGGGTCCGTGAACACCTGCCCGCTGCTAGCGCCGCCGGTGACATAGCGTCTACTGGGACTGGCGCAGGTATCGCCGTGCTTATCCCGGCACGAAACGAAGCGGCCGTCATCGCTCGCACCCTCGCCGCGTTGCACGCGCATCCACAGCTCGATGACATCCTCGTAGTCGATGATCGCTCCTCGGATGCCACCGCAGCTGTCGTTCGCCAAGCCGCGCGGGCCGACCCACGCATCCATCTGATCGTGGGCGAACCCCTGCCGAAGGGGTGGAGCGGCAAGTTGTGGGCGCTGCATCAGGGCCTGGCGCATACGTGGCACCCTACCCTGCTGCTGCTGGACGCCGATATCCAATTGCGCGCCGGGATGGTGCATGCGCTGCATCGCAAGATGCAAGGCAACGGGCTGGCGCTGATCTCGGTAATGGCGACGTTACGGATGCAGCGATTTTGGGAACGGCTGCTGATGCCAGCGTTCATCTATTTTTTTCGCCTGCTGTATCCATTCGCACTCAGCAACCGACCGCGGGCGCCGGTGGCGGCAGCCGCGGGCGGATGCATATTGGTCCGGCGTGATGCGTTGGCGGCCATCGGTGGTTTTGCCGCCATCAAAGATGCACTGATCGACGACTGCACGCTGGCGGCAAAGGTCAAACAATTAGGCGTCGGGGGCACCTGGCTTGGGCTGTCGCGAGACGTGCTCAGCCTGCGTGAGGCACCGGCGCTTGCCGATAGCTGGGCAATGGTCTCGCGCACTGCCTTTACCCAGTTGCGCTATTCTGCGGCATTGCTGCTGCTGTGTACGGTTGGGTTGTCGCTCATGTTCGTGCTACCCGTGGTTGCCCCGCTGTACCTGAACGGGCCGCAACTGCTGGCCGCGCTCGCCGCCTTCGCGATGATGAGCGTGAGTTACTGGCCGTTGCTAAGATACTATGAATTGCCAGCAATGTTGGCACTGACCCTGCCAATTGCGGCGCTACTGTTTACACTGATGACCTGGCACTCGGCCATCCGTTATTGGCGCGGTACCCGTTCGGCGTGGAAAGGCCGGCAATACGAAAGCCAGACCGGCGATTGGTAAAATAACGTCAACCGCCCGATCGTCTGCGCACGAGTACGGCGCCACGTGGTCCTAACCAGTATTCTCGAAAATTTGGAGACTTCACTGTCGCATGAGCAAGCCCACACGTTCTAACCGCCCTGCCCGTGTTACATGGCGCATACTCGTTGCGGGCGCCGGCTTAGCGCTAGGCGGGACTGGCGCTTATGGCCAGCCGTCCCACATGGAATCCGCCATCACGCCCGCGCAGCCCGCGGCCGCAACCCACGCGCCTACATCCGAGCAGGCTCGGGGCCCGGCTACGCGGGTCGTGTCACAGCTACATGCGGGATTACAACAGCTCGGCGGCGACAGCATCGCCTCACGAACATTGGGCAAAGCGCTGAGCAGTCTTCTGGATACGACGCACGATATGCCGTACATCACCCGTTTGGTACTAGGCAGCGGCGGGCGAAAAATCACCGAGGCTCAACGGCTGGAATTTCAACAAGCGTTTCGCGCACTAAGCGTTGCCAACTATGCCAGTCGGATGTCGCAGCTCACGCAGCAGAAGCTGCGAATACAAGGCGAGCGTGAGGCGAACTTCTCACAACGCCAAGTAGACACCTTACTGCAAAGCAGCGACGGCAAGGAGATCCAGTTGACCTACCTGCTGCGCCAGCACGAGGGCGGATGGCGTATCATTAACATCCTGGCCGATGGCGTCAGTGATCTGGCGTTAAGACGTGCGGAGTATGCGCGGCTAATGGAGCGGTCCGGATTTGACGGACTGCTCCTCGAGATACAAGCACAAACCAAATCATTACTTGCACAGGTTCAGCACAGCCAATATGAGTAAGATTGGTCGCTGGCGTGCTGCCGCGATGAGCCTGTTTTTGATTTGCTGCCTGGGCGCTTGCGCGAGCTATTCGAGCAAACCGTTGGCCGGCCCGGTGCGCACCACGGCGCTGGTGCCCGCCAGCGCCCATTTTGTTTATCAGGCGCAGGCGCCGGACATCGCACGCCAACCCGACCCCGGGTGGCGCAACCGGCACTACAAAATGGAGCATCTCGAATGGCCGTCCATCGGCGCTAATGGTCAACCTGGCGATCAAGTCCGCGCGCTTTACTACCGGGCTCATTCCAAACGTACAGCCCGCGACGAAAACGCGCCGCGACCGCTGGTAATCGTACTGCCGCTATGGGGCACCAGTACCTACCCACCCGATGTTATCGCCAGCACGATCCGCAAACGTTCTGACGGGGCGATGCATATCATTCAGCTGCAGGGCGAGAACTATCTGTTCGACTGGGACGCAATGGCACAGGCTCCAAGCCCTGACGCCTTCCACGACACGACTCACATAATGGGCCAGCGCATGCACAACACTGTAATTGATGTGCGGCGACTCATCGACTGGGCGCAGTTGCAAAGCGAGATCGATGGGCAGCGCATTGCACTGGTAGGTTTCAGCATGAGTTCTGTCGCAGGCGGGCTTATCCTCGGCAGCGAACCGCGCCTGCGGGCAGCCGTCATGCTGATGGGTGGTGCGCACCCTGGCGACATTGCAGCGCGGTGCAATGGCCCCTTAGAGAACGTGCGCACACAGATTACCACCCGCTTTGGATGGGAGAACGCACAATTCGCACAAGCGGTGGGCAACGCCTGGGCGGGATTGGATCCAGCCGATTATCCTTCGCAGGTGAACCCCGCCAGAGTACTGATGATCGACAGTCGCTACGATGAATGCATGCCGCCGCATTCGCGCGAGGATTATTGGCAGGCACTTGGTTATCCATTGCGCATTACGCTGCGCCTGGGGCATCGGCAGTCGTTCTATTCACTCACACCGTTTGGGTTGAGCATCATGCGCGGGAAAATCTATCGCTTCCTGGCTGGCGCACTTCAATAATCGCCACCTGCACCCGACGCGCTGGCATCACGCTGCGCCGGCTGTTTCCACTAACTGCTCCAGTTTGCGCGAGGCCTTATCGCACTCCCCCAGTGCCGCCGCAAAACGACGCTTTTCCCCCAACGAGGGGGGCTTGCCGTCTCGCATGAGCACCGCCAGGGCATTGAGCGGCGCGCATTCTCGCTCCATGCTCAGCATCGCCTGCGCCAGCATCTGTGCTTGCGGGCTGTGATCCAGTTCCACCATCATCGACATCAACATCGACGACAATTGGTTCTGACGCAGGAACACATCCTTTGCGTAGATCTCAATGGCCTCGCCGCGCAAAGTACGCGAGCTGCCATCAGGCAATGGTTGGCGAATACTCACACAGGCGCCCAACCCCAATAGGGCAACAACGGCGACAAGACGATGTTGTCGTGCCACGGCGACGCCGACAGCACCAACACGGGCGTGGTATAACTGCATGGTAGGATTGTAACTGAGATGCGAAAACCTGCACCGTATTGTTTAATCGGACTTGTGACGCAGTGAATGATATAGCTCCGCTCGCAAGAGATGCCCCGCCGGCCGGGACGCCGATTGCCCCCACCAAACCTCGGCGGCGAATGTCGTACGAGGCGCTAGAGCAATTGGCACCTGAAGCGCGTCGCTATGACGTGGCGGTTCAATCAGGCCTGGTGTTGAGCGTACATCCCAACGGGTTTAAGACCTGGGTGTTCGTATACGATCAAAATGCGCGGCTGCGCCGCCGCACGCTGGGTGTGTTCCCCGATATGGCGCCCAAACAAGCACGCCGCGCCCTGCGTGATGCCCGCACGCGCCTGCACACCTTCGACGATGCACCCCGCTCTTCGCTACCCGCACCCACTGGACCGTTGCTTGTTCAGGACATCGTGGAGACGCTGGATGAGCTTGCCAACACCCGCAACGCAATCGTTCTGGCGACCGTGTTGTTGGCCACGGCCGCCGGCTGGATTTGGATGAGCGCACCGATACCGGCGACGCCGGAGCCGACACAGGTGGAGGTAGCCGCGCGTACGTCAAGCCGTCTGGCCACCGCCTTAACGCCCGTGGATATCGCGGCCCCACCGGCGCAGGAAGTACCGGCACAAGCGGTACTGGCGCCTGCATCTACACTGGAAGCCCAACTGGACGAACCCGTGCCGCAAGCGCTGGCGCAGAGCGTCGCGCCGGATCTGCTGAGCGCAATCGAGACGGAGGCGTCGATCGCATCAGCGGCCCCGTCTGACACGTTGCCTGAGCCACCGTCGGTATCTGAACCAATCGCCGCCCTCCCCGCACCAGCCCCATCGAAAGCGGATGCCACGGACAGCTTGATAAGCGCAGGGCCACCCGATGAGAAGTTAGCGAGCACCGATCCTATCGCGCGGGTCGCGCTGAGCGGAGACGATCAACTACGCCACCGTGGCAACAAGGACCTGGCACCCTCATCTATTGTGGTGGCTGGCGCTGCACCGCTCGACATCCCTGCCGACGACTCAACTGCCCTTACTTCGCCGGTCACCGCATCGCCCGCAACTACCCCGGAGCAGGACACTGCGTTGCCCGCCATGCTCGCCTTGGTTGAGACAACCGAGGAGCAAACCTGGTTACCCGGCTCGCAGGTGTACTCCGATCGCGTGACCCGCGCAGTGCTCACCCGCGGCGTGGTCAACCGTGAGCCAACCGAAACGCTACCAACGTTTGTGCAACCGGAAGGCGAGCAACCGGTAAAGGTCTACTACTTTACTGAGTTTGGCGATATGGCTGGCGAGCAGGTGCATTACCGTTGGACCCATCGGGGGCGGG
This sequence comes from uncultured Gammaproteobacteria bacterium, assembly GCA_965369325.1. Taxonomy (GTDB): domain Bacteria; phylum Pseudomonadota; class Gammaproteobacteria; order Steroidobacterales; family JBCBZW01; genus CBDUQI01. Next base: position 20,894 of record CBDUQI010000027.1, on the reverse strand, counting down.
TCATCGCCGAGGTGCCGGTGAATATTGGCAATGCTTGGCGCTGGCGCTCGTATTCGCAGAAAGACATCCGTCCCGATCAAACCGGCGAATGGTTGGTCAGCGTCCTCGACAGCGAGGGTCTGATACTGGCGCAGGCGGGTTTTACAATGGAAGAGGGATCTGTAACCCAAGACACGGCGCAACCCTAAGCGCTACATCCCCTCCTGCTCTGCAAGTCCCACCCGTGCGCTGATCGGGTTTGCGCAAGACGACATAGGAGCGACCGGTGGCAATTCTGTTAGCAACTCTTCCATGCGTTGTGCGTCACGAGTTCGCTCCAACTTCCAGTACAGATCTGCGCTCCACCCGATGGCTTCGCGGCGGGCGTCGTTCCCGGGCGCCTCGGTTAACAATGTCTGGGTTGCCGGCTTGAGCAAGCGCATACTTTCCTGCAAATCATTCTCGGCCAGATAAATATAGCCCATCAGCGCCTGAGCCCTCGCGTGGTACCAGTCCTGTCCCTCAACGTTCGCCCCATAAATATCCAGCGCCTCGCCCAATTTACTGCGCGCCCGATCGTGCTGGCCCAGGTCAACATACAATTTGGAATGCCAGTATAGCGTGGAGGCGAGCATGCGATCGTTTGCCTCCAATACCGTGCTCTGGATCTCGTAAGCCTCCGAGTAGCTCGCATCCGCCAGTGCCAACTGGCCAGCCAGCCGCTGAGCGTTACCCAAGTCCACTACCGCGTAGGCGTAGTTGTGCATGCTGTCGGCCATTCTCGCGTGCGCAACGTCGCGCGCCTTGCGCGCGTACAGCACCGCGCTTTCATAGCAGCGCTTACGCAGTTGCACTCGGCTCATCGACCCGTAGACGGCGCTATAGTCCCGGTGGTTGGCCGGATAAATCTGGTCCATCACATCCAGCGCTTTCTGAATGTTCTTCTCGGCCTGATCTAACTGTCCAGCGTAGAGCTGACTCAGCCCCAGGTTGTGGAAGTTCACCCAAACCGCAGGATAGTAACGGCTGTCAAAGCGGCGATTGTTAAGCTTCTCCATGGCCAGATAAATGCCAATCGCCTTGGATGGATCAGTCACCATATACACTTGGCCAAGCGCATCGTTCAACTCCGCTAACAGGGCTAGGTCGGGGCCGTCCAGCTCAGCGAGCATCGCGATTCCCTCACTCAGCGCCCGTTCCGCCTCATCGTAATCGCGTCGATTAACGTGCGCGACGCCATACAGGTACTGAGCGCGCGCCTCATATTCGGTTGCCTGCGCACGCCGCGCGCCGGCCAGTGCATCAACAATCAGGCTTACGGCGTGCTCCCGTTGACGCCCGCCATCGTCATCACCATCGAGCAGCGACTGTGCCAGTACCAGCTTGGCCTCAACGACCCGCTCATCGGAAGACTCAGAAATGGGCTCTATCAGCTCCAACCCCTCTTTCGCCAAACGCCGCGCAGCCTCATCGTCACTAAGGCTCCGGTAGACCTTGGATAACGCAATCATTAAGTCTGCACGTAACTCCGGCTGGTCCGCATACTCCTCGCGCAGACGTTGCTCACTGTTCTGCAGCAATTTAATCAGCACAGCAGCATCCTCCGGGCTCAGCGTACCGGGCAAGGCCTGCTCGAACAGCTCAACCAGAAAGGCGGTGGCGTCCTCCGCCCGTTCCAGCGCGCTTTCGGTTCGCTGCCCGCCCACCCAAAGCAGACCAGAAAACACAACAAGACCAATCGCCGCCAGACTGCCGGCGACCATGCCCAGGGTGTGCCTGCGGATGAACTTGCCGGTGCGATAACCCCAAGTGTCTGGGCGTGCCGCCACCGGCAACCCCATCTCCCGGCGACGCAGATCTTCGGCCAACTGGTTGGCCGAGCGATAGCGCCGCTCCGGCTCTTTACGCAACGCCATTTGGATTATGTTATCCAGATCGCCACGCAGGGTGCGCGCGCAACGCTCAGGCGTGCTGCCGCGCGCTTCGGCCAATTCACGCGTCGTCGGCTGGTCCTCCTGGCTGGACTCGAATTGCCAGGCGCGGCTGGGCGGGATGGGATCGGTTTCCTGCACCAGATGCAGCAATTCAGCGTAGGACTTGCCGGAGAACCGGTAAGGCAGGCGACCAGCCAGCAATTTGTACAACAGCACACCCAGCGAGTAGGTATCGCTGGCCGTCGTGATCATGCCCCCGGCAATGTGCTCGGGGCTGGCATACTCCGGCGTGAGCATGCGTTGATCGGCCGCGGTAAGCCCACTGGTATTGTCATCATCAATGAGCTTCGCGATCCCGAAGTCCAGCAACTTAGGCGTCCCGTCGCTTGCCACCAGAATATTGCTCGGCTTGATATCCCGATGCACGACCAGGCTCTGGTGTGCATGGTGCACGCCGGCACAGACAGCGCAGAACAACTCGATACGTTGATCAATGCTCAGCTTGTTTTGATCGCAATACTGATCGATGGGTAGGCCATCGATGTACTCCATGACAATGTACGGAATACCTTCCTCGGTAGTACCGCCGTCATGCAGGCGCGCGATATTCTCGTGCGCCAGACTGGCCAGTATCTGTCGCTCTGCGCGCAGCCGTTCCAGCGTGTGAGCGGCGGCCACTCGGTTGCCGACGATCTTGATGGCAACACTGTGCGAGAACTCCTCATCGATGCGCTCGGCTTTGTACACCGCCCCCATGCCGCCGGCACCGATTGCCTCGGTGATTCGGTAGTGCCCCAGCACCTGGCCGATGGCCGGATCGCGAACCGGCGCTGTTGCGATCTCTCCGCTATCAATAACGTTTATCGCCTGGCTCTCGATGATTTTTTCCAACCGGTTCCCTACCGCTTGGTCGGCGGCGAGCATTTTCTCCACTTCCACACGCAACCCCGGATCGCCCTCGCAGTGAAGGTCCAGATAGGCTTTGCGCTTGTCAGGCGGTAGATCGACCGCATTGCTAAATAGGTCGCCAATCAGTCCGAAGCGTTGTGGGTTGGTCGGGTCGTTGGACTTCAATAACTTGCCATTGGATCAAAAGCAGGCCAATTCATTATCGCAATGAGGGGATTTTGCTTGGCCTGTCGCTATAAGAAAAAAGGCCCGATGACAAACGCTGAACGAGCCATCCGCGTCGCGTAGTATTATAGGCTGGCTGGGACTCAAAGTGGATGTACACTTGGCGCGGTGCATGTTAGCGCGATAAACCGGCGCCTGAAGACACCTTTAAGTAGGTACAGTCGCGGTCGAAGTGCCCAGCGCATTCGAGATGAAGACAACGGTGCGTGGCACCGAGGGAGAGGCGATATGAGTGTACGAGAACATACAGCGCGCCGCGCTGCCACCGGCACCACCACAGGCCGGGCCGGTAGGCTGGCAAGGAACCAATTGCTGGCGGCGATTAGTGGTGCGTTTCTTGGCGCGGTACTTGGCGTGCTAGCCTCAGGGACATTCTTCGGATAAGAAGACCTGATTGAAGGAGCTAATCATGAGTGAGCAAGACAAACAAGAACAGCCGCAGCAACCGCCGCAGCAGGAGGCCAAACCGGTGCCGGTTACACGCGGTACGCCGGCGCGCCCGCCGACCGATCCGCAGGACCAGGCGGCGAGCCTCAATTGAATCAGGAGAATCCATATGAATGGCGACAACGACGAGACCCCAACCCCGGAACCGGAAGGCAGCGATGGTAGCAGTGACCCGGATGGCACTCCGGCACGACCACCTACTATTTTTGCAGCGGCTGCCGTCGCGGGCTTTGTTGGTGCCGTGGTAGCGGGCGCTACCGGCAGTTAGATTCGGCTGTCTGGCCGCGCGCTTGTGCAAACACACAGACGCACTGGACACGGACCAAACGAGTGAGGCGGACCATCTCGGTCCGCCTCACATCGTGGATTAAATGCCATCTTGAAGGGCAGATTAGTCCTCACAGACGCCTTTAGCGTTGAGACTGACCGTATTGGATCCTGTCTCCTGCATACGCTGATACACCTCTTCGCGGTGAACAACCACCTCGCGCGGTGCCTCGATTCCCAACCGAACCCCTCCTGCAGAAACGGACAACACGACCAAGCGAACATCGTCGTTGATCATCACCGCCTCGCCTACACGTCGACTTAATATAAGCATCCCTACAACTTCCGGTTGACGTTACTTAAGTTGCGCCGATCCTACCCGTTTAGGGCGGCATATGGGGCGATATCCGCAAAAGTTAACAATCACTTAGGCGACATGCACATCCTTGTAGGCATCGGTCTAGGTTCACAGTAGCACACCCGTTGCAGCCGGGGCTTGGCTGCCACGAATTGGGTATGTCGCATCCAGAAATCTGGCACATTCCGTCGCCTTCAATACCAACGCGCAGCCAGGTGCGATCTCGTCAGGCAACGCCTACATATTAGAGTAATTGGGCCCGCCGCCCCCCTCCGGGGTCACCCAATTGATATTCTGGCGCGGATCCTTAATGTCGCAGGTTTTACAGTGGACGCAGTTCTGAGCGTTGATCCGAAATACCTGCTCGCCCTCATCCTCCACCACCTCATACACGCCCGCCGGGCAATAGCGCTGCGCGGGTTCATCAAAGGTCGGCAGGTTGTAGCTGATCGGTATCGTCGGATCGGCCAATTGCAGATGCACCGGTTGATCCTCTTCGTGGTTGGTGCTGGAGAGAAACACCGAAGACAGTCGATCAAAACTGATCTTGCCATCGGGCTTGGGATAATCGATACGCGGCGCTTGATCGGCCGGCTTAAGCGAGGTGTGGTCAGGCTCACGCAGGTGCAGGGTAACCGGCAGCCGGCCGCGGAAAACCGCCTGATCGATCCAGGTAAGCGCCGAGCCCACCCACAGACCAAATTTGTGAATAAACGGGCCGAAATTGCGACCACGGTGCAGCTCCTCATGCACCCATGAATCCTTCACCGCGCGCTCGAAGCTGGCCAGCTCCTGGCCCCCCTCATCGCCCGCCAGCAATGCCTCACACACCGACTCGGCCGCCAGCATGCCCGTCTTCATTGCCGTGTGGTTGCCCTTGATCTTCACCCCATTCAGAAATCCGGCATCGCACCCCACCAGCATGCCGCCGGGAAAAGTGAGTTTCGGCAGCGACTGCAGGCCGCCCTTGTTCACCGCTCGTGCACCATAGGAGGCGCGATCGCCACCTTCCAAGTAGTGGCGGATCTTCGGATGCTGCTTCCAACGCTGGAACTCTTCAAACGGACTCAAGTGCGGGTTGTCATAATCCAGCGAGATGATCATGCCAAGGAACACCTGGTTGTCCTCTGCGTGATATAGAAAGCCGCCGCCATCGATACTTGAGCCAAGCGGCCAGCCCAGTGTGTGGACCACCAATCCTTCCTGATGCTTCTCCGGTGCGACGCGCCAGATCTCCTTGATGCCGATACCGTAATGCTGTGGATCAACGTTAGCGCGCAGATCAAAGCGTTCCATCAGCTGTTTGCCAAGATGCCCGCGGCAACCTTCGGCAAAGATGGTATATTTTGCCCGCAGTTCGTAGCCGGCCTCGAAGCTGCCCTTCGGTTGTTGATCGCGCCCCACCCCCATGTCCTGGGTAATCACGCCGGCCACACGGCCCTCTTCGTAAATGATCTCCGATGCGGGAAAGCCAGGAAATATATTCACTTCCAGCGCCTCGGCCTGATCGCCAAGCCAGCGGCAAACCTTACCCATGCTGACGATATGGTTGCCGTGGTTTTGCATTGGCGGGGGGATGAAGAGGTTGGGGATTTTCAGTGCCCCGGACTCGCCGTGCAGCACCCAGAACTGATCGGCGTTCACTTCGCTCCCAAGCGGCGCGTCACGTTCAGCCCAGTCCGGAAACAGCTCGTTCAGTGCACGCGGCTCAAGCACGGCACCGGAGAGGATATGCGCGCCGATCTCGGAGCCCTTCTCCACCAGACAAACGCTGAGGTCCTCGCCCTTTTCCAGACAAATCTGTCGAATACGACAGGCAGCCGCTAATCCTGATGGGCCACCGCCCACGATGACGACATCGAACTCCATAGACTCGCGTTCCACCTGGTTCTCCTTTAGTTCGGGCCGTGGGGCACCCACCACACGGCCGCTAGAGACTACACCAACGTCCGATGGACAAGAAAGGGCCAAACGCGACCGTCCGATTGGCCAGTCCAGATAACGAGTTCAGATCACCATCAGGTCGACAAACTCGTTCACTGGGGTGGCCTCCAACGCCTGTTGATCAGCGCACACGGCCAGAATCCGCTGAGTCTGAGCCGCCGGGAACCGGGTGCGCAGGTTGCGCTCGAATTTCGCCTCCAGTACTGGGATGCCTTCACCGCGGCGACGGCGATGGCCAATGGGATACTCAATCTCTACTTTGTCCGTGCTACTGCCGTCATTGAAAAACACTTGCAGCGCATTGGCGATGGAGCGCTTGTCCGGATCGTGGTACTCGCTGGAGTATCGGCCGTCCTCCTGCACCACCATCTTCTCGCGCAACGCATCTACGCGAGGGTCATTGGCAATATCGTCTTCATAGTCGGCCGCAGTTAGGTCGCCCTTAAGCAAACCAATGGCGGTCATGTACTGCAGACAATGATCGCGATCTGCCGGGTTGTGCAATTTGCCTTCCTTACTGATGATACGGATTGCCGACTCGTGCGTGGTGAGCTCAATCCGGTCAATCTCATCCAGCCTGGCGAGGATCTGCGGATGCAACTGCACCGCGGCCTCGACGGCTGTTTGCGAATGGAACTCGGCCGGGAAGGAAATCTTGAACAGCACATGCTCCATCACATAGCTGCCGTACTCACGCTGGAACTTGAACGGCTGGCCCTTGAATGAGACGTCGTAGAAACCCCACACTGGCGCGGACAGTGCGCTCGGATACCCTATCTCCCCCTTCATCACCAACATCGCCAGACGCACGGCACGACTGGTAGCATCACCAGCCGCCCAACTCTTGCGCGGGCCCGCGTTGGGTGCGTGACGGTAGGTACGAAGGGAGCTGCCGTCCACCCACGCGTGTGACAGCGCATCCACAATCTGTGCTTCGCTGCCACCGAGCAATGCTGTGACCACGGCCGTGGAAGCCACGCGCACCAGCAATACGTGATCGAGCCCTACGCGGTTGTAACTGTTCTCCAGCGCCAGACAGCCCTGAATCTCATGCGCCTTGATCATCGCCGTCAGCACATCACGCATGTGCAACGGCGCCCGACCCTCGCTGATGTTCACTCGGCTCAGGTAATCGGCGACCGCCAGGATACCGCCCAGATTGTCCGACGGATGGCCCCACTCCGCCGCCAGCCAGGTGTCGTTGAAGTCCAGCCAGCGGATCATCGCGCCGATATCCCATGCAGCCTTCACCGGATCCATCTGGTGCGCGGTGCCCGGCACTTTTGCCCCGTTGGGCACCGACGTGCCCGGTACCAACGGCCCCATGTGCTTGGCGCACTCAGGAAAACTCAGCGCCAGGAAGCCACAGCCTAGGGTGTCCATCAGGCAGTGCCTTGCGGTGGTGTAAGCCTCTTCGCTCACGATGTTGTAATCGGCGACGTAACGGGCGATGTCGACCAGTTCCTGATCCGGATCGGGACGCACATTACTTTCGACTGCATTGCTCATTGTTGCGGTAGCCTCTTGGGTTAACTGCGTTCGCCGACGGGCACATAGGCGCGCGGCGCGGGCCCGGTGTAGTCAGCACTCGGGCGGATAATACGGTTGTTGGAGCGTTGTTCCATCACGTGCGCGGTCCAGCCGGACACACGCGAGCATACAAAAATGGGCGTGAACAGCTTGGTGGGGATACCCATGAAATGATAAGCCGATGCGTGGAAGAAGTCCGCGTTCGCAAACAGCTTCTTCTCGTCCCACATGAGTTTCTCGATCGCATCGGAGATCGCGAACAAGCGCGTATCACCCGCCTGTTCAGCCAGTTTCCGAGACCACTCCTTGATCAGCGCGTTACGCGGGTCGCACGTGCGATAGACCGCATGACCAAAGCCCATGATCTTGTCTTTGCGCGCCAGCATGCCGGAGACCTCACTCACCGCCTCCTCAGCGTCGGCGAAGCGCTCAATCAACTCCATGGCCGCCTCGTTGGCGCCGCCATGCAGCGGGCCGCGCAGCGAGCCAATGGCGCCAGTCACGCAAGAGTGCATATCTGACAGCGTAGAGGCGCAAACCCGACCAGTGAAGGTAGACGCATTAAACTCATGCTCGGCGTAGAGGATCAGCGAGACGTCCATCACCCGCTGGTGCAGCTCGTTGGGTACCTTGCCCGTCAACGTATGCAGGAAATGCCCGGCAATGGAATCATCGTCAGTTTCCACATCGATGCGCACACCATCGTGACTGTAGCGATACCAGTAATTAATAATCGACGGGAACACGGCCAACAGGCGGTCCGCGACATCCTGTTGCTGGGAGAAGTCCGCCTCAGGTTCCAGGTTACCCAGCATTGAGCAGCCGGTGCGCATGACATCCATCGGATGGGCGCTGGCCGGAATGCGCTCCAGCACTTCCGCCAGTGCCTGCGGCAAGCCCCGCATGCTCTTCAGCCGCGTACGATACGCTTGCAACTGGGCGGCGTTCGGCAGTTCGCCGTGAAAAATGAGATAGGCCACTTCCTCGAAGGTAGAGCCTTCTGCCAGCTCCGAGATATCATAGCCGCAGTAGGTAAGACCGGTGCCGGACTCGCCCACAGTACAAAGCGCTGTTTCGCCCGCGCTCTGACCACGAAGGCCAGCGCCGGAGAGTTTTTTGTCAACCACTTTGGGAACTCCTGTTAAGTGATGTCTGCTGTTAAACGGCCGGTCCCGCCGGGTTGAGTGCGCATGCGCACCTGCCCGCAGTTAGGACTTGTTGCCGAACAGCGCATCGAGTTTTTGCTCAAAAGCGTGATAATCGAGGAAGTCATAGAGCTCCTCGCGCGTTTGCATCGTGTCGACAACGGCCTTCTGCGTGCCCTCATCGCGGATCGTTTGATAAACATTGAGCGCTGCTTGATTCATGGCGCGAAATGCTGAGAGCGGGTACAACGCCATAGCGATGCCCACCCTCGCGAGCTCATCGGTATTGTAAAGTGGGGTCATGCCGAACTCGGTGAGATTCGCCAGCACCGGCACGCCGGCTGCCGTAACGACATCGCGATACGATTCAATTTCGGTCATTGCCTCGGCGAAGATTGCATCGGCGCCTGCCTCGACGTAGCGTTGCACGCGCTCCAGCATGGGCTCCATACCTTCAACTGCAAGCGCATCCGTACGTGCCATCACCACAAAATCGGGATCGGTCTTCGCATCCACCGCAGCTTTGATTCGATCAACCATTTCGCTCGTGCTGACAATCTCTTTGTTCGGCCGATGGCCGCAACGCTTCTGCCCCACCTGATCTTCAAGGTGCACGGCTGCAACGCCCACTCGGGTCATCTCCCGCACCGTGCGCGCAATGTTAAAAGCGCCGCCCCAGCCGGTGTCTATGTCCACCAGCAACGGCAAATCACAGGCGCCAGTAATACGGCGCGCGTCAATCAGCACGTCCTCCAGGGCCGTTACCCCCAGGTCGGGCAAGCCGTATGAGGCGTTTGCGACGCCAGCGCCGGAGATGTAAATCGCCCGATAGCCAACGCGCTCGGCCATCAGCGAGGTATACGCATTAATCGTGCCCACGATCTGCAGCGGCTGCTCTTCTTTCAACGCCGCCCTAAATCGTTTGCCCGCGCTATCACTGCTCATACTCACTCCTGCCTGGTGTACTGCTTGAATCTGGCCCTTGAGAATCCACGTTTGCTCCGCCGAGACTAGCCAATTGCTGCTCGATGCTGCGGCGGGCGCCCGCAATATGCCGGCGCATTAACATCTCGGCAAACTCCTGGTCGCCTTGCCCAATGGCTTCAATAATCTGTCGATGCTCCGCCAACGCCGCGAACGGTCGCGAATGGGTGAGACTGGAGCGATACCGGTACATCCGCACCAGGTGATACAGCTCCCCGCAAAGCGCATTGATTAAGCGCTGGTTCTGGCTGCCGCGAATCACCCGGTAGTGAAAATCCAGATCCCCTTCGCGCTGGAAGTACTCTCGCCCTGCGACCTGCTCAATCTGCGCCTCGTGCCGATCCAGCAGCGCGCGCACCGCGTCGATCTCATCGAGCGGCATGTGTGTCGCCGCCAGACGCGCGGCCATGCCCTCAAGCCCTTCGCGAATCTGGTAGATTTCCCGAATCTCTGGTGCACCAAGCGTCACCACGCGGGCGCCGACATGCGGCACGTGGCGCAACAGCCCGAGCCCCTCCAGGCGCCGGATGGCCTCACGTAATGGGCCTCGGCTTACATCGTAACGGCGCGCTAGCTCGGGTTCGCTGATTTTGCTGCCAGCCTTGATCTCACCACGCACGATCGCCTCAGCGAGTTGCTCGCTCAAACGCTGGGCAATGGTCCGCCCCTCGCGTGGCGCTGCATCGGACAGCTGTACCATCTGGCCTCAATTCCCGAGTGTTTGCACTGCAGCATTGTAGACAATGCCAGTTGGATTCTGCATCTAGGGCCGAGATTATGCCGTAATCTATCCAGATTGTCGACAACCCTGCGCTAGTTTCGCTCGGCCGCCGCACGTCATAGCACACTGGTTGTGCTAAGCAATCAACGAATTATGTTGGCTTGCGAACATGCTGACAGCCGGGTGAGCATCATGCCAATTTGAACCGGGCTGATGCCCTGGCGGTACACAACGTACAACCGGCAATACAACGCAATCCAAATCCAGCGAGGCCGGCCAACTTTAAGGGGACTCTAATATGCGCCATTTTATCTCACGTGTGATCCTGCTCGCCGGCCTCAGCCTGTGCGCCAGTATCAGCCAGGCGGCCATTCATCTGGTTGATTGTCAGAGCGGCCCGTTTACCGATATTCAATCGGCCGTGAACGCCGCCGCGGACGGCGACTCCGTCGCCGTGAAACCCTGCGCGACGCCTTATGCGCCGTTCCAAATCACAGCCAAGAACGATGTGCACGTAACCGGCGTGCTGCCGCTTGGATTTGCCGCCGACCAGGCGTTACCCGGACAAATCAACGCGGGGCCGACAGTCGCCATCGACGGGGCCGACAGCCTGAATTGCGTGCGCGTGCTGAACAGCAACCAGGCGAGCGTCAGCGGGTTTCAGATATCTGGTTGCAGCTTCCATTCTATCGAGGTGGCGAACAGTACCGACGTGAGCATTACAGAAAACTCGATCACCGGTGGTGTCGAGGCCATTCGCGATCAAGGCTCTATACGCACACGCTACGTGGGAAACATAATCCGCGAGGCCATTTTCAGCATATTTTTGGATGGCAGTCAGGCCTACGTGGCCAACAACCAGATTGTGCTAGACCTCGGTAGTGGCATCAACATACTGAACGCCGGAAATCACGTGGTGAACAACACCATCCGGTTTGGCAACAACCAGGGCATCGTGGATCAGGCGAACGGCTCTCGCATCGAGCGTAACCGGGTGATTGGTAATGGCATCGGTGTTGGCGACTCGGCGCAGATTCTGCTGAACAGCGGGTCCAGCAATGCCGATGTCATCGGCAACATCACCGGCAATCTCATCACTGATAACGGCACCGGCACCGAACTGGCTGGCAACCGCTAGTTTTTTCACGTTTAACGGCCTGCGGCGGCAGCGTGTACGCCGCAGGCTTGGCCGCGCAGGGCAACGCGATGCGTAGCGAGCCGGGCAGCTTACCCGGTTACGGTCGATCCAACGTGCATTCGGGCGACGGTGCACCCCACCGCAAAAATCGGAATCGGCGCATAGAACCATAGGTCACCGCCGGCCCCATCACACACACCGGACAACGCGATAAAAGTGCGAATCTCAAACCCGCCCTGCCCGGCATCCTGATAGGTCTGGGCATCGGTGTAAGCCAGCATCTCGTCCGTTTTGCCGCCGAGAAAACGTGCCAGAAACGCCCGATCCCACGGCTCGTTAATCTTGCCGGAATCCGGCGTTGCCGGCCAATGTGAGATGCCGCCGGTACACACCACCGCGATCCGTTCGGGCACCGCATCAATTGCCTTGCGCAGCCCCTGCCCGAAGGCGAAAGCTCGGTGCAGCGGTATGAGCGGTGGGCCCTGACAATTGATGTTCACCGGAATCACCGGCAGGTCGTAGTCCGGGGTAAGAAAATGCAGCGGCACGGCAACACCGTGATCGAACTTCCATTCCTGCGCGTAGGCCACGTCGGAGCGCTGCATGATGCGCTCGATCAACCGGCCGGCAAGATCCGGTGCACCCGGCACGCGGGTACGCTGGATCCCCAACCACTTTTCATCCTCTATAGGGCTGTCGTAGTGGTGTGCCATGCCGACGCAAATCGCCGGCATGTTGTCCATAAAAAAGTTAGCGAAATGTTCAGCGCCAATAATCACCAGCGCGTCGGCCTGTGCCTGCCTTATCTCATCGCCCAGACGACGGAACTGAGTATAGAACGCTTCACGCAACTGCGGGTCGGCGCGTTCGGCGCGACCGGTAATTCCCGGCGCATGACTGCAAGCGCCTGCAAAAACCAGACTCATCGTTTACTCCCACACCGTAGCGTAAAGCCCTTCGCGTACCGGCCCGTGATGCTTAAGGCCATCACGCATCGCCGCCAGGTATTGATCCCATTCGTAGCCGCGCATGGCCGCATAGTGCATCAGAATCTGCCCGTTCACGCCCAGCACGTACAACAGCCCAATGTCCGGCTCACGGATCGCCGTTATCTCCTCGCCGGTAAGTTCATACTCACCCAGCAGAGAATCGAAGTCCTGATCGTAGCGCTTGCGCACGTAGGGATCGCGATTAAGCTGGTAGAGTAGCTTCTGTACGTAGTACAAGCTCATGCCCGCCCCTTAAGCCTTACCCAGCTGCGGCACCCGATGGGTGTCAAGCGCCACGCAGATATTTTTCGTTTCCATATAAAAATCGAAACTAAAGTCGCCACCGTCACGGCCAATGCCGCTGTCTTTCATACCTCCAAACGGGGTTGGAAGATGGCGGTTATTCTCGGAATTAATCCAGATCATACCTGCATCCAGGCCCTGCGCCACGCGATGGCCGCGACCGATGTCCCGCGTCCAAACATAGCCGGCCAATCCAAACTGAATGTCGTTGCCGATACGAATCGCGTCTGCTTCGTCCTGGAATGGAATCGCCGTCAGCACCGGGCCGAAGATCTCTTCCTGGGCAATACGCATGTTGTTGTTGGCACCGCTGAACAGTGTCGGCTGGACAAAGTTACCGTTGCCGCCACAGACATCGGCGCGGGCGCCGCCAGCACTCACCACCGCCCCGTCACTGGCGGCAATGTCAAAGTAGCTGCAAACCTTCTCGAAGTGCCGTGGATGAATCATGGGCCCGACCTCAGAGGCCGGGTCTAGGGGGTGCCCAACCTTTAACTGCTTCACCCGTTGCGCCACGCGAGCGACGAACTCCTCGTAGATGCTGCTTTGGACCAGCAGCCGACTAGAGGACGTACAGCGCTCGCCGTTAAGACTGAAGATCATGAACACCACAGCGTCCAAGGCGCGATCCAGATCCGCATCATCAAATACGATGACCGGGTTCTTCCCACCCAGTTCAAAGTGCAGGCGTTTAAGCGTGGGCGCGCCTTGCGCCATGATGTGGTTGCCAGTGGCGGATTCGCCAACAAACGCCACGGCTTTGATCAGCGGGTGCTCGGTCAGCGGCTTACCCGCATTCTCCCCCAATCCATTAACCACATTCAAAACACCATCTGGCAGACCGGCATCAGCACAGATTTGCGCCAGCATCATGGCACTGAGCGGGCTCCATTCGGCCGGCTTGTGCACCACTGTACAGCCTGCGGCCAGCGCGGGTGCGATCTTCCAGGTGGACAGCATGAACGGCGTATTCCACGGCGTGATTACACCCACCGGCCCCAATGGCTGTCGCGTGGTGTAGTTAATGTGCTGCTCCTGCGGCAGCGCCTGCCCGTTACGGGCGTCCGGCGCACGATCGGCGAAGAAACGAAAGTTGGCAGCTCCCCGAACGGCGGCCTTGCTCATAAAGCGGATCGTCTGCCCGGTATCCAGGCTCTCAATTAGCGCAATATCATGGGCACGCGCTTCGATCGCATCGGCGACCTTGTTCAGCAGTCGCCTGCGCTCGTTGCCGCCCATGACCTTCCAAGCTGGGAACGCATCAGCAGCGGCCTGGCTGGCGGCATCGATGTCTGCTGCAGTGCCCGAGGCGACCTGCCCGATCACGCTGTTATCGACCGGCGTAAGGTTGTCGAATACCTCCCCAGCACGCGCGGCCACTCGCTGGCCGTTGATAAAATGCCCGAGAGGTGCTTGCTGAAACGACGCCAGCAGCTCACGGGCATCCTCCAGATTGCGCTTCAGATCCTGATTCATACCGTGGCTCCTTGATGCTGACGAAAAGGCTCGGTACGCCGTATTGTGAGGGTGTCTATTGACTTATATTTAACATGTTAATTACACTGAATCAAGTTACTACACTCTGTTGGGAGCCACTATGGGTGATCTGAGCCTAATCAAAGGGTCTATCCCGCCGTTGGTCACGCCGTTCCGTGGCGAGTTGGTAGACTACGCGGCTTATGCTGCACTGGTGCAATACCAACTGGAGCAGGGCACGCACGGAATCCTGGTGAACGGCACCACTTCCGAGCCGTCCACGCTCACCACGGATGAGCGTAACCGCTTGGTGGATACTGCGATGGAGGCCGCCGCCGGAAAGGTGCCGGTGATTGCCGCCACCGGCTCACAATCTCTGGCCGAATCGCAAGTGCTCACGCGCCACGCCGTCGACGCCGGCGTCGACGCCCTCCTGATCGTAACGCCCTACTACATTCGCCCGCCCCAACGCGGCCTGATTGAGTACTACCTGGCGCTGAGTGCTGAGCACGATACACCGTGGATGATTTATCATATTCCCGGCCGCACGGCGGTGTCCGTTACCCTCGATACGCTTAAGGTGCTGCGTGAGCGATCGCCAGGTTTCATTGGTATGAAGCATGCGGTGAACGACCTTGGCTTCGTCTCGCAATGCCTGGATGCGCTGGGCGATGACTTCCGCATCTTCGTCGGGCTAGAAGAACTCTCCTTCCCGATGATGTCGGTCGGTGCGTGTGGTCTGATGAATGCCGTGGGCAATCTGCGGCCCGATGTGCTGGTTAACATGGTGGAGGCCGTGTGGAAGGGCGACCTCGCAACTGCACGATCGCTGCATCAGCGGTTGTTCGAAATTAACCAGGCCGTGTTCTACGACACGAACCCTATTCCGATGAAGTACATGATGAAAAAGTTGGGCTTGCTGCCGACGAATGATCATCGCCTGCCCATGGTGCCGGCCGACGCCGCACTGGCCGAACGCCTGGACGGGGTTTTGAAGCGGGCGGGCCTGACATGAAGTTCTTAAGTTTCACGCATCAGCACAAAGCGAGCTTTGGCATTGCGACGGACAACGGCGTTATTGATCTGGGTGCGCGCTTTCGCGCCTACGCAGATTTGCGCGATGTCATTCGCGCCAACGCATTGGATGAGTTGGCGAACCAAACGGGTCACCTGGGCGGCGATCTGGCGCTGGCGCAGATACAGTTTTTACCCACGCTGCCCAATCCCGAAAAGATCATTTGCATCGGCGTGAACTACGCCAATCGTAACGCCGAATACAAAGACGGGACGGCGCCACCAAAGTACCCTAGCGTGTTCATGCGCACGCGTGAGACTCTGGTTGGCCACCAGCAGGCGATCCTGGACCCACCAGAATCCGATCAACTGGATTACGAAGGTGAGATTGTCATTGTGATTGGCAAAGCAGGACGCCGTATCCCCGAGGCGCTGGCTCACCAGTACATCGCCGGACTGACGATCATGAACGAAGGCTCGGTACGTGATTACCTGCGTCATGCAAAATTCAACGTCACGCAGGGTAAGAACTTTGCCAACAGCGGCTCGCTGGGCCCGTGGATGGTCACCCCGCAATCGCTGGAGCCGATGGGCGAGCATCGCGTGCAGACGCACGTGAACGGCGAGCTGCGCCAGGACGATACAACGGACAACCTGATGTTCCCGTTCTCTTACCTGATCAGTTACCTCTCCAGCTTCTACGCCCTGAAGCCCGGCGACATTATCGCGACCGGCACGCCCAACGGCGCTGGTGCCCGATTTGATCCGCCGCGCTATCTGCGCCCGGGCGATGAGGTGGAGGTAAACGTGAGCGGAATCGGTACGCTCATGAACAAGGTAGAAACGGAATCGATCTAGCGCGCATTCCACACCGTGTTCAGTTCCCGCTTGTACCGCCTCACCTCTTGCGCCTTACCTGCATCACCCAGGCAGCGGATAAGCGCCTCAATGGCATAGCCGTTACCGGCGCGAAGCGCGATCGCTTCTTTGTACATTGCGATGCCGGCGTCATAAGCTCGCAGATGGCAAAAGGTTTGGCCGGCGGACTCGTACACGGTGCGGACGCGAATCGGCGGCTCTTCGTACGGCACCTGCTGCTCAAAACCCAGCGCCTGTTGAAAATTGGCGACCGCATCGCTGCCTTTGCCGTCAAACGCCTGATGCACTGCCTGCGCCTCGAACCAGAGCATCTGATAGAACGGGTTGGCCTTTCGCGCCGGTGTGCCACTGGTGAGAGCGGCCAGCGCGGCAAGGGCATCCTGAGCATCCTCCTCGACGGCCCCAGGCCCATTCAGAATCGACATCGCGCTGGCATGTGCGAGTCGAATATCGTGACCGGCATCCTCGGGCGAAAGCGCCTCCAGCAACTCTGCTGCGGTATGCCACTGCCCCGCACGAAGCAGGACCTGACTGGCGTAACGTGACTGAAAACGCTGCCACTGCGGACTGCGCACAGCGGACCGAGGCGATGCGTACACGCTGGCCACCCGTGCCACCGCCGCATTTGCCGCGGCGGAGTTGCCGCTCTCCAGTTCCGCCACCACCAGATAGGCCATATTGTGCAGATACGACCAGTAATGATCCGGCCCTACTCTGGTCATAGTCAGGAACGCCAGGTCGACCGCCTCGGCCGCGCGAAAGTGCTCGACGGCGATGCCGTAATGCCCGCCCAACCACGCGAGATGCCCCGGCATATGCACGATGTGACCGAACGGTGAGTTGAGCTGCTCGAGCACGCCAATGCTTTGCGCCGCCCGCTGCGGGTAAGCACCACCTTCGTTAGCGTGTACCCAGTAATGATGCACGCCGACATGGTGCGGGTACGCCTCAAGTAGCGGCTGCAACAGCGCCTTCCCATATCCCTGGCGGCCTTTCGGTCGGCCCAGTCGATCATAACCATCGTTCAAAAACGCCGCCAGCAACAACTTGCCATCAAGCTCATCAGGAAAGCGCTCGATGAGCAGTTCCAGGGCGCCGATATAATCCTCATCAGAACGGGTATAGGCCGCCAGCGCCTTAATGTAGAGGCGCTCCGTATCGCTCACCCTGCCCAGCGCATCCACAGCCTGCGACACGATCTCATCCAGCACCGCTCCGGTCTTACCGGCGCCCAGCAGACTGTAGGCCCTGCCCCAATGAGCCATCGCCAGATCCGGGTCGACGCGCAATGCCTGAGCAAACGCCCGATACGCCTCCAGGTACGCGAAGCTGTGCAGCGCAGATAACCCGTAGTCGAAAAACTGCTGCGCTGGCGGATGCTGTGTCGTCAGCACAATGGAGGTGACTTGACCGGCGGGAGTACTCGTCAGCGCCGGCAACTGTTCCAGCGGCCAGGGCTCAGGTGAGCCGTGTGCATGCCCGCCCCCTGCCTGCACCTGCGAGGCTGCCAGCCATCCCAGCAACCAGCAGCCTGCCAACACCCGACGCACTAAAACGAAAACCAATTCCAAGAGACGAACCCGTGATTGTCGTAATTATCCAGATTCTCGTCCCAAACCTGCGCGATGCCAAGAGATAGTGTGCTGTTGAGGCTAAAGAAATGTGTCAGGCGAACGTCCACCTGCACGCCGAGTGAGTACATCCGATCCAGTGCCGCGTCCGGCCGCGAGAACTGCTTGGCGTCGGAAAACAGTGCGGTGGCGAAGGTGCGAACCTCTAGCAAATCGGCGCGCTGGGCGCCAAGGGCTTTGTACAGGCGCATCACCGGGAAGTCATTGCTCACCTGCACTCTTAGATAGCGCTGCGCGACCAACGTGCTGTCGGTGTCCGAATCCAGTCCTGGAAACACGGATGCGTTCTGGTACTGATTGGGGCCGCGACTCTCAAACGCCTCGTTCGGAAACCCACGTATCTGAAATCCCACGGCATTCGTACCGACCGCCTGCCCGATACCCATCAGCAGACTCACCCGATTGTGCGCAGTAACGAACGTGTCAGACAGCCGGCCGCGCAGTTCCACTGTCGCACTCGGGTCACTGGACTGTCCGCCCACATCCAGAAATAAATTGGCAGTGCCTCCAAACACCCACCCACGCTCAATGCCCCGACGCCCGGTGATGGACGCACGCCCAAATGCCGAGGTGTAGTTTGCGTTAAGAAACGCATCATCGACGTTGCCGTCGTAGCCCACGCCAACATCAAGCACCCGCTGCCCCGCCTCATCCGCTTGATACCAAAACCGGCGTGACAATGACGCGGTCCACCCATCCGGTGTCGGCGCCATATCGTTCACCAGCGTGTACAGACTGGACGGGTTCTGACTGAAATCCAGTCTATAGAAGTCCTTGAAACGGTAGTTAAGGCTCCAGTAGAGATCGTCAAACTCATCATTCGTAGAAATACCTGCTGCAAACCGGTGGTGGTTGAGCACATCGGAGGCCTCACCGTACAGTCCGAAGGCGGACTCACCGGTGCTGGAGCGGCCCAGCGCGGGCACTAGCGTATTGAGCTTCACACTCCTCAGCGCCTGATACTCGAACGGTTCCGAGGCCAGTGGTACCTGCGAACTGGCCGCGACTTCGACGACTTGTCCGTTATCTGCACTCAGCTGCGATAACGCCGCAAGGCGCGGCACCACGCTCTCGCCCAGATGCTCAATGCGAGATAACGTGTAGTCGGCATCTGCCGGAACGCGCACCGGCTGAAAACCTGACCTGGCCAGTAACTGGAATGCCAGCACCTGCGGCACCTCATC
Source organism: uncultured Gammaproteobacteria bacterium (assembly GCA_965369325.1). Classification (GTDB taxonomy): domain Bacteria; phylum Pseudomonadota; class Gammaproteobacteria; order Steroidobacterales; family JBCBZW01; genus CBDUQI01. Next base: position 1,837 of record CBDUQI010000027.1, on the reverse strand, counting down.
ATTCGCATCGTTGCCGTGCAGGATTGTCGGTTTGTACAAGCCATCCGGCACATTGCTGATCGCGGTCGTCTTACCGGTGCGCACATCGTGACGGAAGACGTTGGAGATTCCATTGAAATATGAGGAGAAGTACAGGCTACCGCCATCGGATGACCACGTGGGGTTCTCCGGGTCGGGGTGCTCGGCCACCGAGGTGAATTTTAGCGACCCGCCCTGCGCTAGCAGCTGCGGATCGATCAACACCAGCTGTGTGCTGGCATGATTTTGCAACACGGCTGCAATGGATGCGCCATCGGGGCTGAATGCGAAATCACGCAAACTGGCGTGCAGCGGCAGTTTCGCGAACAGTTGCACCTGCGAAAACGGTCGGGCCAGACGGGCCAGATGCGATTCGCCGCGCAACAGCACCGTGCCCCACAGGTCGCCCGTCGCCGGATTGACGGTGAGATTAGTCTGGCGCAGATTATCCGCTACTTTGCTGACCTGCCCATTGCTCACATCTACCTGGTACAGATCCCGCCACCCCACTGAGGTGTCCTGGCTGAAGTAGAAAATACGTCGCTTACTGTCAAACGCCGTCACCGCCACGTTGACGAAGGCAGGCGCCCCCACGTGGCCGCGTGCAAGCGTGGTGGTCTCGCCAGTGGCCGGATTGAACCGAACAACTCGTGGCAGATCGTGCAGGGGCACTTCAACAAAAAACACATCGCCGCTTTGTGGATCAGCATGCGTGCTCGAGACCAGCCCCGTCACCTCACCAACCGGAATCACGGATTGCCGGGGTTGGGCCGCGTTTACCTGCGCGATATTGCGCTGTTGAAACGCATACTCCTGCTCAAAAAACCGAACCCAATCTGCATCCAGTGTTTGTGCGAAGATGCGTTTGTACTCGGCCCCAAATGGCGATCGCATGGACGCGCCGTGGTACTCGCGCAGCCACTGCACGACTTTGCCCGCGCCGTGCTCGCGCGCCAGCCAGGCCATAAAGCGGGCACCGTAGAAGTACGAGCCGTTGACGTTGAACGCATCGTCTATGCTCTGCACGTCAACGGTCTTCCAGTGCGGCACCGGCGCATCGTGCAGAGCGCAGGTGCGGAAATACGCCTCATCCAAATTGCCAAGAATGCGGCCCTGCCCGTCGGTGAGCCAGGTCTCCAGCAAGACAGCGGCACCCTCGTGAAACCACAACGGTGCAAACCGCTTAGATTGCGTCATTAGGGCAAAAGGAAACGTCATCGGCTCATTCACCGTCGACCTCACCTGTCCAAAGATGTTGCCTGTTTGATCGTGCCAACTGCCCATCGCCATGTGCACTAGCTCATGTGCAATCGACAGCCGGAAGCGGCTACTCAGGCGCAGATGTCCATAGCCGTTCGCGTCACTCACCGGCGCCACCCAAATGCGAATAAACGGCTGCGGCGCGGTCAACGTCTGCCCGACCGGCCAGTCGGAGGAATCGACCAGGTGCAGCACAATCTTCTGATCCGGGAAGCTGCCAAACACGCTGTTCAGTTTGCTGAAAGCGCTTTCCGCTTCGACTGCGACATCGCTCACTGCCCACTCGAAGCGCGGGCGATAGAGAATTTCAAAGTGTTCGGTATTGACGGCCCTTAACCCGGACGCATTTTTGAATTCCAGCCGCTGCGCATTGTCCGCCTGCGCGGGAAGCCAAAGTGCACTCAACAACCATGCGCTGGCGCACTGGCGCCAGGCCGAGATTGTGGTTTTGGAAACTGCCATCAAAGCAAGCCCTTCAAGAGGGTTGGGGTACCGGGGGCAGGCGGGTATGCCGGCAACACCGGCAACGACGAACGGCGCAACCCGACGCCAGTCGATG
>CBDUQI010000026.1:0-40396 GCA_965369325.1 uncultured Gammaproteobacteria bacterium | reverse complement strand
ACACCAGCAACAGAATATGGAATAGCACCATCAGTGAATGTGACTGCATCGTTCGGGTTCCCCGCGCCGTTGTTTATCTATGCTGCGCTTGCTGCTGTGCACTGCCGCCCAAGACACGCCAGTTAGCTCTCGATGTTCTGCCCGGACCCCAGCACCGAGCGAATCAACTGATCACGCTGCCGATCCCAGTCGGCGTCCTGCTCCGGGCTGGGCTGGAAGTTATCGATATCCTCCGCGCTCAGAATATTGCGCTCGACCAGCAGCGCCTCAATACTCAGCAAGCGCTCTTTCAACGCCCAGTGCTCAGTCATCAAGCGCATCATCCGCGCCAGCATGCGATCCTGCTCCGGATCCGCTAGAAACGCTTTGCGCCCACCCTTTACCTTTCTGCTCAGCGTCATCGCATCGCCTTAGTCCTGCGCCTTTTGCGCGCCGAAACCATACCACTGGATGGCATCTGAGAGCCTCCCGGTGTCCTCGTCGAATTCGGCCGGGCCAGCAATAGCACGCTGAAAATCTGCTTCATCCACGTAAGTGTAGCGGGGCATGACCGCCTCAAAAAAATCCGCCTCCGCAAAGCCGGCCGTCGCACACAGTTGACGGTAACTTTGATCGCGGAAGCCTTTGTAGAACGGCTCGTTGTTGTAGTAGCAGTCCCAGTCCAGATAAAACGCATCGTACGGGGCCAGGCTATCGTTGGGCGGAAGCTCCATATTGATTAGCACGCCCCCTGGTTTAAGTACGCGGAAGGCTTCGGCAAAAAATGCATCAATCGCCTCTCGCGGCAGCTCGTGCAGGAACATAGAGCTAAACACCACATCCACGCTGGCATCGGCAAACCCCAACTGCTCGGCGCGAGCTTGGTGGAAGTGCACATCAATGCCCATGGACCGGGCGCGTGCGTGGGCATAACGCAAGCACGGCTCGGCGATATCCAGGCCATGCACCTGCGCATTCGGGAAGGTCTGCTTCCAGGGCAACGTGTTGTGCCCGATGGTGCAACCGACATCCACGATGCAATGCGGCTGCACCTCGGGGAATGTCGCTTTCAGATAGTTGGCCATGGACCAGCCGATATCGTTTAGCTGTTTGCCCATCGCGCCAAAGGCAAATACGTTCAGGCCGTGATCGTACACAGCACCGGGCTCCAGCGTGGCGTTCTGGCCACGGTAATTGCCCGGCATCAGGTGCACGTCCACGGCGTTCGCGTAGCGCGGCATGTCCAACGTGCGATCCAGTGTCAGCGTGCCTCCAGTCTCGTCGGCCTGCCCGTCGACATCGCTGCCGCCCGCGTAGCGCTGATAGCGCTCACTCAGGCTGTCGGTATTGGCCTGCACCGTATCCATGACGGTGTCCCACACCAGTTCCTGCGTAGCGCATCGCAAAGTGCTGTAGTGTTTAAAGCAATCGCTGCCGCGAATGGCTTTGTGCACCTCGTGCCCATCACCCGGCTGCGCGCCATGTTCGCGCTCCCAACGGGGCACTACGTTTCGCTCATAGTCCGCGCGTAATTCGATGGCCAGATCGTGCAGCACGTAACTACGCAGCCCGGAGACAAAGCGCGCGCGCGCGCGTTCATCGCGGCTCTTGGGGATATCCATCCCGTGATTGAGACTGGTTTGCATCTTGCCCTCAACGCGCCAGAATATTGCGCAACGCCAAACGATATATGATTATATCATTAAACCTGAGGTATCCCGATGAAGCTACTGTGCGCGGCAACGCTGTCTGTCAGCAACCTTGACCGATCCACTGAGCTGTACTGCCAGTGGCTGGACTATTCAGTGGCCGAGTCGGGCTTGTTGAGCCCGGCGCTCGCTGGCAGTTGGGGCACACCCGGCAGCGCTGGGCAGCGCTACGCGGTGCTGGCACCTGCCTCAGGCCACAAAGTGCATCTGCGGTTCGTTGAGAACCCGCCACACCCGGATTATGTTGCCTTGCGCACCTACGGTTGGGCGGCGATCGAGATTTGCGTACAGGATGTGCTGCAGGCGAACGAACGCATGCTGAAGTCGCCGTTCGAGATTATTGGGCCACCACGGGAGATCGACGGACTGCCGGCCATTTATCCGATGCAAGTACAGGGGCCGGACGGTGAGATTGTGTATCTCACGCAGATTCGCGACGATCTGCCCACCTTCGATCTGCCCCGCGCGGAAGCGCCCATCGACCGTCTGTTTATTCTGGTGATGGCCTGCTCCAACCTGAATCAATCACTGGACTGGCTGGAAGCCAAGGTTGGCCTGCAGGTGGGCCGGCGCGAGATGGAGATTGTCTACACGATGCTGGCGAAAGCGTTCGGCACGCCGGAGGATGAGCTGCACACGATTGCCACGATGGTGGACGGTCGCGATGTGTTTCTTGAACTGGACCAGTACCCACCGCAGGCAACCGCACGCCCTGGCCAAGCCGGCGATCTGCCACAAGGCGTGGCCATCGGCACCTTTGAACACGCGCAGTTTGATCAGGTGGAAGCACGCCTGAGCGATCTGTGGTTAAGCCCGCCGACAACGCATGATTCCTGTATTTATGACGGCCGGCGCAGTGGCACTGTCGCGGCGCCGGATGGCACCTTGATCGAGCTTGTCGCACGTGACTGATCTGCGCCAGCACGGCCACACTCGGTCCTACTCCGGGCGGGCCAGTTCGCGGGCGGAATGACCGACTGGCTGGCTCAGGGCTCGTTGGCAACGGGCGCTTCAAATACCCGATAGCGCCCGAGCAACAACAGCGGCAACGTTGCCACAAACAAAATGACCGCGCCCTGGATCAGCGTGGCATCCCATCCCTGCGAGTCAGCCAGATCGTTCATTATCTTTGGCCCGAACCCGGCGCCGGCCGCAAAGAACCCGTACAGCGCGCCGTAGATCGCCGAGTAACGTTTCATGCCGAAGTACTTGGATACCAAAAACGCCATAAAATCGTACTCGACGCCGGCACCAAACCCAATCATCAAAATGGCGACAGTCGCAGTGTTCGGTGACACCTCGCCCGTCAGCAGATACAGAGCCATCGCGGGCGAGGCCAGAAATATAAACGCAACGCCCGGCGCCCAGAAACGATCGATCAACAAACCACCGATCAAACGTCCGCCGAGCACGGCAAGCCCGGTGAGCGTCGCCAATGACACCGCATGCCCCACCTCGTAGCCCTTGCTCATCAGCAGCGGCACCAGGCTTGGAATAATGGCCCCAAGCGAGTAGGAGATAGGGATAAAGCAGATAGCGAGCACCCAGAAGCGCCAGGTGCGCGCCGCCTCGCCGAGCGTCAGGCCAGCTAGATGGGCCTGGCCGCCGACGGTACTGCGCACCGGTGGTGCAACCCGAGTATCACGCAACAACAACACCAGTGGTGCTGCCAGCACCAACACCATAAAAAACAGCGCCATCAAGTACTGCAGGCGCCAACCGCGCTGCTCTAACTGCGGCCAAACGAAACTGAACGAAAAATACACAAGCGCTGAGGTGGCTGCGATGGAAATTAGCAACAGCAGCCATTTGAATCTCATGATCGGCGCGTCGCGCGCAGGCGTATCATCCAAATCACGCAAGTTGAGCACTGCCACCGGCAGTGCAATCAGCAGCGGCAACAACCCAAGCGCGATATACGCGCCACGCCAGCCGACCCATCCCACCATGTACTGTGCGTAGGACTTGGCCAGGGCACCAAAAACCCCGGTCGCGATGAGTGCCAGGGCTAAAGCGGTACCGCGTGATTTATCAAACCAGTTGTTGATCGGACGAGTGAACGAAATGGGCAGAGTTCCTGCACCCGCAATTGCCAGCAGGAACCACAGAATGAAATAGCGCGTCTTGGAACCATCGTTTAACGCCAACGACATCATTGCCAAGCTGAAGGTAACGATGGAGATCAGCGCCACCCGGCGCGCACCAAAGCGTTCAGTTAGTTGACCGATAATTGGTGCCATCATCAGCGCGCTCAGCGTGTAAATCGCCAGCGCCGAGTACACATCACCACGGGTCCAGCCGAATTCCTCGCCCAGCGGCCCGACCATGACGTCAATGGTGTAAAAGGGCAGCGGCGACAGGCCCAGCCCAATGCCGATCGCTGCGGCTGTGATCACCGGCCAGCCTTGGGTGAATTCTGAAGTGCGCGCCTGTGTCATCCTGTCGTCCCTATATTTGCGAGCGGTTAGCGGCCTCGGGGAAAGCACCAAAACTCGGCTCAGGCGCAATACACCATGTGCGCATCCGCGCGTTGTTCTTATTGCTGCGCCTCACGGGCGGCGCGAATGGAATCACCTGACTCCCAGATAACCCCTCCCAGCCAGCGGCCGGCGGACGCGACCGCTTCCTGAACATCCAGGCGGGCGTAGACACCATGCTTGACGTAGGGGTCGCCGGACACCAGATCGCGTGCGGCCTGCTCATTGGCGGCGGCCAACAGAAAGTAGCTGGCGCACAACGTGCTCTCACCCGGTGGCTTCAGCGGTCCGCAGATCAGGTACTCATCGCAGTGCTGCTCAACGTACTCCAGATGCGCATCCAGATGCTCTTCCCGTATCGCCTCACTGCCTTGCGCATCGTGCCCGATGACCAAAAAAACCGCCTCGCTCATGCGTTCAACGGTAGGTGCATATTTCGCCATTAGGGTTTTCCTGTTCTTGCTAATTCGCACAGATGGCCTGATCATACAGCAAAATTATCTGCCGTTTGTTTGGAGAGCCGTGCCCACCATGGACCAACCAACAGCCAGGGTCGAGCGCACTTTTGTGGCCGGAAGTTACGGGCAAATTCATTGCCGTGTGGCCGCAGCAGACAATGCCACACAAACCATTATCTGCCTGCACATGAGTCCTAAATCGGGTCGCTCATATCACGAACTGATGCCCTATTTAGCCACGCGCTACCGAGTGCTGGCGCCGGATTATCCGGGCTACGGCGAATCCGACCCGCCCCCTGAGGAACCGGCTATTACGGTGCAGGACTATGCCCAGGCAGTGTGGCAGGTGGCCGATGCACTGGCCATCGGCCCAGTGCATTTTGTGGGTTATCACACCGGCTCGATGGTAGCGGTGGAGGCGAGCATGCAGCGCGCCAACGCCGTACGCAGCGTCATCAACATTTCGGCACCGCTGTTCAATAGCGATGAGTTATCCGCTCTAGCGACCACGTACAGTCCATTGCCACTCGATAAGGCCGGTACGCGTTTTAAGGTGTTGTGGGAGCGGGTGATGGCGCACCGTGGCCCTGGCATGACACTGCCCATGGCGGCGGCATCGTTTGCAGAGAATCTGCGCGGTGGAGAAAACTATGAGTGGGGCCATCGCGCTGCCTTTACTTATGCGTCAACGTACGCGCAACACTTGGCGCAGCTAACGCTGCCAGTGCTGGTGCTTAACCCGCGCGATGACTGCTGGGAGGTAAGCACACGCGCCGATTCTCTGTTGCGAAATGGCAGCCGAGTGGATCTGCCCGACTGGGGCCACGGTTTCCTGCAGGTCTGGCCTGAGCAGGCGGCGCTCAAGATGCTGGCGTTTATCGATCAACACGGTGCCAACGCATGAAGCATACGCCTCGGCGAATTCATCATTTGAATTTTCTGGTACGCGACCTGGAGGCAGCGATCCGCGACTACGAACGCTTGCGTGTGGGCCCATTCATCACTGACCCGTTGCCGACGCGCGGTGTGCGCACTGCCCGCGCACGCCTGGGCGAAAGCTGGCTGGTACTGGTGCAGCCCACTGACCAAACGTCGGCGCCTGCCCAACATTTACAAGCGCACGGAGAAGGTTTTTTTCTGCTGTCACTCGGTGTCGATAATTTGCCACAGACAGTGCAGGCACTTGGCGAAGACGGCGTACGCTTTAGCTCGCCGCAGCCACGCCAGGGATTGCTGGATTGGCGGGTAATCGATATTGACCCCACACAAACCGGCGGCATACAGATTCAACTTGCAACCGAGAACACAGCCGAGACAAGCGAATGAGCAACGTGCTGCAGGTGAGAAACCCCAGAACCGGGGTAGTTGACTATGAATTGCAGCCGAGTAGCAACAAGCAGATTGCCGCGACGGCGGGTGCATTACGTGAGCGCCAGCCACAATGGCAGGCACTATCCCTCAGCGAACGCATCGAAGTGCTGCACGAATTCGCCCGCGCCATCACCGCGCAAAGCTCATCTGTAACCGAGGCGCTTGCGATTGACACGGGCCGGCACACATTGGCGGGGCAGGAGTTGCAGGGGCTGATCGGCAGCATTGATCGGTGGAGTGCAATAGCACCGTCACTGCTCGAGCATCCGCAGCGCCCTTCGCCGACGCTGCCTCACATCACGCTCTGCCAACGTCCCAGCCCTTACCCGCTGGTGGGCGTAATCAGTCCGTGGAATTTCCCACTGTTGCTCTCGTTTGTCGATGCCATCCCGGCCCTGCTGGCCGGATGCAGCGTCATGATCAAACCCAGCGAGGTCACGCCCAGATTCATCGCCCCAGTAATGCAAGCCATTGAGCAAATTGAACCATTGCGCGCGGTGTTGCAGTTCATCACTGGCGATGGCGCGGCTGGCGCCGAGCTGATCAACCATGTGGACGTAGTGGTCTTTACCGGCAGCGTGGCCACGGGACGCAAAGTAGCGGCGGCAGCAGCCGAACGGTTTATCCCCGCGTTTTTGGAACTGGGCGGCAAAGACGCCGCGATCCTCATGCACGGCGCTGACCTTGAACGCGCCAGCGACGCCATCCTGCGCGCCTCCATTGCCGCCACCGGCCAGGCCTGCCAATCGCTCGAACGGGTGTACGTGCAACGCGAAAGCCATGATACATTTGTACAGCTGCTTACCGCCAAGGCCCAGGCGGTGTCGTTGACTTACCCCGACCCGCGGCAGGGCATAGTCGGCCCGTTGATCTTTGCCCGGCAGGCGGAGATTATTCGGGCTCACTTGCAGGATGCGATTGCTCGCGGCGCCATCGTGCAAACCGGCGGCGCGGTGGAAGAACTAGGCGGCGGGCTCTGGGTGCGCCCGACTGTGCTCACCCAGGTAACGCACGCGATGCAAGTGATGCGGGATGAGACCTTCGGCCCGGTGATACCTGTCATGGCATTTGACTCTCAGGCCGAGGCTATCGCACTGGCCAACGATAGCCAGTACGGCTTGTCAGGCGCCGTGTTCGCCGCCAGTGAGGCGATCGCGATCGCGATCGCCGAGCAACTAAACACCGGTGGCATCAGCATTAACGATGCCGGTCTCACCACCTTGATATTCGATGAGCCCAAAAGCGGCTTCGGCGACTCAGGCTTGGGGCCATCGCGCATGGGCCCGAGTGGTATGTTACGTTTTTTGCGTAACAAAGCGCTGTACCTGAACCGGGGCGATGTGATGGGCATAGAGGCGTTGCGCGAGTGCTGACGGGCGCGGGCATGCGCGAGGCGCTCAACTGCGCCGAATGGCATTGAACAGAACAACACGCGAGGACGATGCAATGGGTGCGTTTATGATCATTCAGGCAACAATCACAGACCCGGAGGGCTTTGCCGAGTATGCACAACGCACACCCGCGTTGGTGGAGAAATTCGGCGGGCGTTATCGTGCGATGCGCGGCGAGTTGGAACAACTGGAGGGCGAGCAAGATGCGCGTGCGCTGGTTATCTCCGAATGGCCATCGATGGACGCGGCGCGCGCGTTCTGGCACTCCGATGAGTACGCGGTGTTGCGCAAGTTACGCGAAGGCAAGGCGCAGGTGCATGTCTACCTCACCGAAATCACCAGCGAGTAAACATCGGCAATGAACATCCAGTGCCCCCATTACATCGCCATTGCGTTGCAAATAGGCTGCCGCGCCATTAACTCACTCTCGCTGGACGATGCCCGCGCCCAGATATTGACCACGATAGACCGCGTGGGCTATTACCTGCAGGGCGCCAAGCGCTTCGTCGGACCTGATACAAAGCTGGTGGTGCTGCCTGAGTATTTTCTTACCGCCTACCCAATGGGTGAGTCGATGCAGGCATGGGCAGAGAAAGGCGCCATCGCACCGCACGGGCGCGAGTACGAGGCGCTAGGCCGGATCGCCCAAGACAACGATGTGTTTCTTTCTGGCAATGCGTATGAGACGGACGAACATTTTGATGGCCTGTATTTTCAGACCAGCTTTATCATCGACCCCAACGGCGAGGTGATCCTGAGATATCGTCGCCTCATCTCCATGTATGCGCCAACCCCGCACGACGTTTGGGACAAGTACCTGGACATCTACGGCATCGACAATGTCTTTCCTGTTGCCGATACACAGATTGGGCGACTGGCATGCTGCGCCTCCGAGGAGATTCTGTATCCGGAAATCTGCCGCGCACATGCATTGCGCGGTGCTGAGATTATCCTGCACTCCACCAGCGAAGTAGGCAGCGATGGGCTGACGCCCAAAGACATCGCTAAACGCGCGCGCGCGGTGGAGAACATCGTGTATGTGGTGTCTGCCAACAGCGGCGGGATTACCAACTCACCCATCCTAGGCAATTCAGTCGACGGCATGTCCAAAATCGTTAACTTCAAGGGCGGCGTACTGGCGTCGGCCAGTGCCGGGGAAAGCATGGTCGCCAATGCAGAGCTGGATATCGACGCACTGCGACGCTATCGCCGACGCAGCGGCATGCCTAACGTGCTGGCCCGGCAGCGACTGGAATTGTTCGCCGACGCCTACTCGAGCCGCTCGGTATACCCCGCGAACACCTTGCTAGATGCCAACGGCGAGCACACGGTGCCGGATCGGGCGCATTTCGAAAACACACAACGCGCGGCGATTAACAAGTTGATCGACGACGGACTGGTTTAGCCAGGCCGATACAACGGCCAGTGCGTTGCCGCTACGGTGCGAAAACCTTCTGTGCCTGGATTCGCAGGCCGGCCGGCGAGTAGAACACAATGCCGTTGCCATCACCCGCCAGCGTGCGTGCGTTATCGAACGGCGTAAATTCTACATCGGCGTTGTTTAACGCTGTGGTTAACGGGGCCAGTTCGGCAACCTGATACGTCACCATCAAAATGCCTCGCGCCTTGGGTACCGCACGCGGATAAAGATCGCGCCCCTCCACGCCTTGATAGTCAACCAGCTCAATCTGGCCAAAGTGCTCATCAGCACGCCCGAGAATACTGATATCCAGCGCCGCACCTGGCGGCAGACCAATCAGGCGCTCGATCTCCGGCCCTTTCAGCACATTGTGTGAGAAGGCCTCCAGTCCAAGCACTTGTTGATAAAAACGGACTTCGCGCGCAGCGTCCGGAACAATGCTGATGAGCGGACCCACACCCGCGTACCCACGCTCGGTGTAGGGCAGGTCTTCACCAATCACCTCAAGCAGCACCACGTTGATGTCATCATGGGCTGGCATATGAATCTCGCGGAAGGTAACGCCATTGGGCGCGGTTACCGTGCTGTAAGTGTCCGTGCGGAAACGCACACCGGCAGCTTTCAACTCGGCCACCCGAGCGGGTAAGTCGCGAGCATGGATATCCAGGTTCTTCGGACACAGATCGAATACCTGCGCGCCATCGCGCACCGCTGGCAGCGGATTAGCGAACTGCACCAGATGTATCCGACCGGCCTGCTGGGCGGGCGTCCCAACCAATGCTTGGCGAGCGATGTCCTCGGCCGACAACGACCACAGCTGCGCAAGCGAAGCATCCGCGCCCTCCTTGCGGCCCAGCACTTCAAATCCAAATGTGTCCACCCACAGCGCCGTTGCCTTATCCAGATCCGCCACTCCAACGGTGACGTGCGACCAGGTTGTCATCGCGTTGTTCTCCTTGTAAGTGGTGACATCGGAGCGATTGCTGCTCGTCACACAACCGGCTAACGCCACCGAGGCTGCGGTGATGACACTCGCAGCAACGCCTCGCATCATGGTGGGCATTGTTGTCATTCGCGTAAATCCTGGTGGCCGGCTCAGTCTGTACTGATAGTGCCGGGTATAGTAGCGTGGCGCGTAGCCTGCATGCACGCAACCGTGTGCACAGCACGCCACACATTGTTCGCACTGCAACGCACGGGCCGGGAATTTGATTGAAACCGATGTACTCATCATCGGGGGTGGCATTGCCGGCCCCGCACTCGCCGCGGCGCTGAGCCAACATGACATTCGCGTGGTGTTACTGGAACGTAGTGACAAGCCGCTGGATACCGCGCGTGGCGATCATCTTCAACCACGCAGTGTGCAGACGCTGAGCCGCTGGGGTGTGCTGGAAGACATTCAGGCATGCGGCGCGCAACGGCGCGAAGGCACCGTTTGGCTGGACCACCAGGGCGAGGTATTGCTGGAGGCGATGGTGGCACCTCTGGATCTACCCTGCCCATATTTTTTGTTTCTGAATCACGAGCACATCAGCGCTTGCCTGCTGCGCGCGGCACAATGCTCATCACGCTTTACCCTGCTCAAGCCGGTGAGCCGGTGGACCGTGCAGGCACGTGGGCAGCGCTCTGTGCGGGTCCGAGTTGTGCGAGAAGACGACGCCGCGCTCGATGTTGTCAGTCGCGTACTCATTGGCGCAGACGGGCAGAATTCGCAGGTGATGAAACTCACTAACATTGAGGCCCACACCCAACGCTACGCAAGACCAATCAATGTGCTGTTCGCGCGCGAGGCGAAGCCGCTGGCGGGCAACTGCCTGCGCGCCTATCTGGGGCCGAGCGGTATTCTCGCGCAGGTGCCGCGCACCGGTGGCATGTGCAAATTGGGCGCGGGCAGCAGCACTGAACAAACGCGCGAATGGCGAGCCGGTTCGCCGCAACAGTGGCTTGAGCAATTGGCCTCGCTGGCACCCCCGCTCGCCATCAGCGAGCTACGTTACAGCGGCGTGTACCCGCCCACTCGGCGTATTGCTGAGCGTTGGGTTGATGGGAATATCGCGCTGATTGGCGATGCCTGCCATGCCATGCATCCGGCGCAAAGCCAGGGTATGAATGTGGCGATACGGTGTGTGGACGCGCTGGCGAGCGCGTTAACCGAAGGCGCAAACCTGAACGATGCGCTCGAGCGCTGGCAGGCGCAAACCAAACCGGGCATTGACGCCGTGCTGGAAGACAATCACAAAGCCGGCCTGATGTTCGACACCACTGACAGTACGCAACTGGCACACTTCGCCGGGCTGCTACGCAGCATTCAGGTAGAGCCCGACGCGCAGCGCGCCTACGCCATGCGCAGCGCCGGGTACTGATTCGTACCCCAAATGTACCCTACCCATGGAAAATACTCGTTGCTCGTTCAGTCGCCCAACCCCAGGCACCCTGGGTTAATTCGCCCATCCGGATCGACACTGCGCTTTAACGCCTCAACCAGCGCCCAGGTAGCCGGCTTGCGGTACTCGCGATAGGGGTAGGCTTTGCCGATCTGAAAATGCACCGCCTGGTGCGCAGAAAACACATCCACCACTTTCTGGCGCATGCCGGTAACAAACTCGCGCGCCTGCGGATTCGGTGCAAACCTCTGCAGACCGGCCAGATGTTCCTGGCGCACGTAATGACGATGCATCGGGTACAACTCGTCAGGCCAGGTCATCACCGGTTCGATCAGGAAGCCGTTGCTGGCCATGGTGCACGTCAGGATACCCCAGCGCACCGAATGCTCCTGCAATTGTGCATCATGCTGCTCGAACAACGTGACCATCTCGCGCCATACCTTGGGCGCTTGAGAATGGGCAACAATGCCGTGCGTCGGCACCCAGCGCTCGCCATGCGGACCGACCATAGAGTCGACAGGCCCGAACGGTGCGGCACGAACGACTTTAGCGACGGAGTTGTCGATGACTTTGCCGCCATGACGCTGTGCAATCTCCTGCACGGCCGCCATGTCTGCCTCGATCGCCGCCGGTGAGCGGCCGTCGCACACCACGTGCAGTGAGTATTGCTCCCGATGCATGATCGACTTGCCGGCCACGACCGTTTTGGCCACCTGTTTAACGCCGGCCAACACGGATTTTTCAGCTTTGGCCAGACTGCCCACCGCCTTGACGTTGTCACTCCAGGAGCCGCGGGACATCGCGATTGCGGTCAGCCCGGGGTCGAAGCCGAACAACTCAGCACCCAGACTTTCACGCGAAAGCGCCGACATCGCGGCCGAGGATTCCTCGGGGCTCGCAAACGCGAACGAGGCGAATCCGGTTTCGGCCGGTTGGCGAATCAACCGGAACGTGGCTTCGGCCTTGACCCCCATCGCGCCGGCATCGCCGGTAAACAACCCCGTCAAGTCCGGTCCATAGTGCCGATAAAACGGCCGCCCATCACGGGTTGATGCGCTGCCGGTATCCAGCACCGTACCGTCAGCCAGCACCACTTTGAGGCTGATGACGCTCTCGCTGCCCGTCCCCCAGAGGCTGCCGCCAAAAAACGCATTGTTCTGCGACAGCCCACCTCCGATGGTAGAGACCAGCCCGGACAACGGCCCCCAAAACGGTGTGCGCAGGTTTTTGGCTTTGAGTGCCTCGTATAAATCCGCCCAGGTGCAACCAGCCTCCACCGTGACGTACATATCTCGCTCGTTCAGCTCGATCACACGATTCATCTGGCGCATATCAATCAGCACCGCCCCGGCGCGCCGTGGGGTGTACGCATCGGTGTAGGACATGCCACCACCGCGCACGTGCACATCGCAGCCGGCTTTGCTCGCTGCGCCCATCACTGCGGCCAGTTGCACGGTGCTGGCCGGCGCCACAACGACATCGGCGATGACATCAGGCCGGTAGAAGACATCGTGCGAGAGCAAGTCTCGGTGCGCATCATCGGTACTGACATTCCCAGCACCCACGATATCGACGAACGCGGCGTAAAGATTGCTGCTGTGGGTTTGATCTGCGCTGGAGACAGTCATAGTCAATACTCCGATTCGCCGGTTTTGCACCGGCATTGCTCGCGTAGCGGCGTAAGAATGTTCTCCGATCCTAACGCAAACGCATTGCGAAGGGGATCATGGGCGGGCTCGCTCAAATAACTGCACGTTCGCGCCGTCCGGCGTTTTGACGCCGAGCAGCTGCACCTCGCCGTACGGGGCGAGATCGACACTCATTGGTTGGCGGGCAAGTGGGCTGCCTCGCGACACCAACGTTCGTTTCGCGACATCCAGAGCATCCACCGGGAAGCGCACCGCCAGAATCCCGAGGTTGGGCGCATCGCACCGGGCAGCGTAGTCCTGCCCGTCCAAGTCCATGATCTCAATCATTTCCATGCGGCCAAACTCCGCAGCCACCGGGTACACGATGCTGGCCCGATAGCGCACGCTGGTCGTCAGATTCACGGGTATGCCCAACGGCATCATCTGCGGTTTTTCCGACACCGTCGGCGCACCGTTATAAAAAGTATCAAAGCCCAGCACCTGGGTGAAGAAGCGGTAGGCGACATCGCGGTCGCGCACCATCTGCATGATGTTAAACGGGCCCGACAGTCTGTCGAAGGTTGGAATGGCGGCCGGCAACGGCGGCGACAAGCGCTCGTATCCCTGCACCTGGATACCATCGGGCCCACGGAAAATCATGATGTTCAATCTGGACCGACCAAACTGCAGATAGGTGATGGGTGTTTCTGTCCACCAGCCCATCGCAACAGCATCCTCGTATATCGAGGTCATGCCCTTCATACGCACCATTAAACTGAAGTAGCACCCGGTATCCCAGGCGCGGGCACCGGGCCGCGTGGGCACTTTGCGTGCCACGTTGTCAAAACGCACCAGCCGAACTAGGCCAGAGTTATAGTCCGCCGGCCCCAACAGCATCGCCTCGCCGCGCACCGCATCACTCAAGCCCCAACTCGCGACGCTGCTGGCGCTGAGTTCGCCCTGCCACTTCACCTCGTAGCCACCAATCGCTTGAAAGAACTGCGCACTACGCGCCAGATCGGTGACACTTACCACGGCCTCCTGCCACGGCTGGACAGTGATTGGCGTGGGCGTGATGGCGGCCGCCTGCGACCCCTCGGCGTAACTTTGCAGCGTGCATCCGAGCGCCACCGGCAACAGCAACCATGCTCGCCCGATGCGCCGCCGGCGGGTACTCCGGCATCGGCGGCGCGGCCCGATACGCATCGCCCTCAGCCTTAACCCCTCACGCGCGTCCATCTGCATTCCTTACTAAATTTGTGTGCTGGCGCAATCTGCTGCACGCCTCGCACGGCAGGCTATCACACGCCTGGGCATAGGCCCGGCGCGACCAGCGCGACCTATTATGCGGCCGTTCAGCAAATTTGCTATCATCCGCGCGCCCTCCTTGGGCAATCTGGTCATCTCTTACATAAAAATCAGACCTTTACCGGCTGATCTCAGGTAAGTGCGGACTACCTTCAAGTCGCAATCCTCGGAATAACACAGTGATTTCTACCGCAAATTTGTCGATCCAGTTCGGCGCTAAGCCCCTTTTCGAGAACGTCTCAGTCAAGTTCGGCAACCACAACCGCTACGGGCTGATCGGTGCCAACGGATCGGGCAAATCCACCTTTATGAAGATCCTGGCGGGCGAGCTGGAACCAAGCGCGGGCAACGTTTCGACCATGCCCAATGCTCGCATTGGTCAGTTGCGCCAGGACCAGTTTGGCTACGAGCAGATGCGCGTGCTGGACACGGTCATGCTGGGCCATGAGCATTTGTGGAAGGTGATGCAGGAGCGCGAGGCGATCTACGCGAAAGCGCAGATGACCGACGAGGAAGGTATGCGTGTCGCGGACCTGGAGGTGGAGTTCGCCGAGATGGACGGCTACACGGCTGAGTCCCGCGCCGGCGAATTGCTGGAGGGCATCGGCATCCCGGTGGAGTTGCATGACGGGCCCATGAGCGCGATCGCGCCAGGCTGGAAGCTGCGCGTGTTACTGGCGCAAGCACTGTTCTCGGATCCGGACATTCTGCTGCTGGACGAGCCTACCAATAACCTCGACATCAACACCATCTACTGGTTGGAACAGTTTCTGTGCACCAGCCACGCTACCATGGTGATTATCTCGCATGACCGGCATTTTCTGAACAGCGTGTGCACTCACATGGCTGATCTGGACTACAACCGTCTACAGCTGTTTCCAGGTAACTACGATGCGTACATGAGCGCGGCCACCGCAGCCCGCGAGCGCATGTACGCCGACAACGCTAAGAAGAAAGCCAAGATGGCCGAGCTACAGGCATTTGTCAGCCGTTTTTCTGCCAACGCCTCAAAAGCGCGCCAAGCCACCTCGCGCGCGCGGCAGTTGGAGAAAATTCAGCTTACGGATATCAAACCGTCAAGCCGGGTGAGTCCGTTCATTCGCTTCGAGCAGGACAAGCCGCTGCGCCGCATCGCGGTCGAGGCGAGCGCGATCAGCAAAGGGTTCGATGAAGGCCCGTTGTTCACCAATCTCGACATGGCGGTGGAGGCCGGCTCACGCGTGGCCATCATTGGCCCCAACGGCATCGGCAAAACCACGCTGGCGCGATGCCTGATCGGGCAACACCCGCTGGACAGCGGCGAGGTCAAGTGGTCGGAGAACGCGAGCGTTGGCTACTTTGCACAGGACAACAGCGATCAATTCGAGCAGGACATCAACCTGTACGAGTGGATTATGCAGTGGCAGCCGGAAAATGCCGATGAGCAATTACTACGCGGCACTCTTGGGCGCATGCTGTTCTCCAAAGACGACAGCAACAAGTCGGTGAAAGCCGTCTCAGGCGGCGAGAAAAGCCGCTTGATGTTTGCCAAGCTTATCCTGCAGCGACCGAACGTCATGGTGATGGACGAGCCCACCAACCATCTGGACATGGAGTCCATTGAGGCGCTGAATCTAGCGCTGGAAAATTATCCAGGCACGCTGATTTTTATCAGCCATGATCGAGACTTTGTGTCGTCCCTGGCGACACGCATCATCGAGATCACCCCGGATGGCGTTAGCGACTTTACCGGTACTTACGAGGAGTATCGCCGCTCGCTGGGCGTGGAAGAGGACAGCCGCGTTGCATAACTTGCGCCGGCAGCAGGGCTGAGGCGGCGATGGCAGAGCTCGCGTTGGAACGGGTGTGCATCTTTGTGGATGTGCAGAACATCTACTACACCTGCCGTCAATTTTATCAACGCAACTTCGACTACAACAAATTCTGGGCGCGCGCGACCCGCGGACGCGTGGTGACTGGCGCTTACGCCTATGCCACCGACCGTGGCGATGAGAAACAACAGCAGTTCCAGAACATCCTGAGAGCAATTGGTTTTGAGGTAAAACTGAAGCCCATGCTGACCCGCCTGGATGGCACCACCAAAGCCGATTGGGATGTTGGCATTGCTCTGGACGTTTACGAACACGCCAACGAGTGTGACACGGTGGTACTGGCCTCCGGGGACGGTGATTTTGATGTGCTGCTACGGCGAATTAAGCAGCGCTTCGACACCAAAGCCGACGTGTATGGCGTGCGGACATTAACCTCCGAATTTCTCATCCAAGAAGCTCACCAGTTCATCCCCATCGAGGAAGACCTGTTGCTGTGAGCTTCCCGGATCCACTGTGACTCAGGCGGCGCTCATGAACTGCGCCAACATCGGCGCCCCTTCATCAAATGCCTTCTTTACTGACGGGCGAGCACTGCCACGCTCAAAGTACGTCGCCACATTGGTGAACTGCTCAAACGGGTGAGACACTCGGGCCAGCCCCAGCGCCGGCAAGGCCGCGCAATCGGCCATGGAGAATTCCTCGCCGCCAGCCCAGGGCTGCCCGGCAAGCTGTTTGTCCATATACCCCAGGGCGATGTCCAGCTGCCGTTTGGCATCGGCCACGCGATCGTGGTCGCGCTCAGCTTCGGGTTTGCGGCTCTGGAAGAACAGAAAGCCGCTGTGATTGAGCATGTAAAGATCAACCATCCGATCGGTAAAGCGCACCTTGCGGGCCGCATGGCGCTCGCGCGGAATAAGTTGCGTGCCCTGATCCGGGTAGTGATCTTCCAGATACTCAATGATCGAGGTTGATTCAGGCACCATATAATCGGGCTTGGGAATCAGCAGCGGCACTTTGCCGACCGGGTACAGCTCACGGTAGGCAGCGTTCGCGTCTGCATCCATAAGGTTCACGAATTTGGGTTCAAACTCGATACCTTTTTCGTGCAACGCAATCACCGCTTTTTGCGAATAAGTGGACATTGGAATGTAGTAAAGTTGCATTAAACTGCCTCCTCGGCTCGTAGTAATTTAGTACGCGACTGAAGAGAGGACAGGCATCCGTTCCACCCTATGGAGTGTTTGTCGCATAACGTCTGATCGGGAAATTCGGTGTGGCGCAATCGCAACCGCGTCGTGTCGCCCAATGATTCCAGTCGCACCTCCACCTGCGTGGTGACATCGCTGCTTTGCCAGCGCCAGGAAAAGGCCAGTCGTTCATTCGGCTCCACTGCCGTGTACTTACCTAACACCACGTGGTCCTCACCAGTATCGGGATCGTGCATGGTGATTTTGTAGGCACCGCCCACCCGCACTTCGGCCTCGGCCTTACAGGTCATGGCCTCCCCAGGTGCGAACCAGCGCCCAAGCAGCGCGGGTTGTGTCCACGCCGCAAATACCCGATCAATAGGCAGCGCGATATCGCGCTCGATATTCAGTTCCAACATTGTTCAGCTCTCCAGCTTGTCCAGTTGATCCAGGCGACTGTTCCAGAAATTACGATAAATCGAGATCCAATCCAGCGCGCCGGTCAGTCGCTCCGGTTTTAGCGAGCAGTAGTGCGTGCGCCCATCGACCCGCCGGCGAACCAACCCAGCACTTTCTAATACCCGAATGTGCTTGGATACCGCGGCCAACGACATCTCAAACGGTTCGGCCAGCTCGCTGATCGTCGACTCGCCTTTGGCCAGCTGATGCACCAGCGCACGGCGGGTGGCGTCGGCCAGCGCCGCGAACACGGGGTCCAGATCGGTCTCGTCCATACTGCTCATTCATTAAACCAGTCAGTTGAATATTAAATGATCGCGAACACATATTCAACCTTATAGTTGAATAATGATGCTGCATCTAAACCTGCGCCGAGGCGCATCTTATCCAGTAATCGGGGCAATACTGCCTCACCACCTACACCTAGAGGGCCAATCATGATGGAAGACTTGTTTATCCCCATCACCTTTTTCATCTCGCTGGCGGTCGCTGTCTCCATCGGCCTCATGTTTCGCTTTAGAGCGCGCCAGGAAATCCAAACCACGCTGCGTGCTGCAATCGAAAAAGGCCATGAACTAACGCCCGATTTACTCGCCAGCCTGGGGGATGCTGCCGACCCGAAAATGCGTGATCTGCGCCGCGGCGTCGTCTCGATAGCCATTGCTATCGCGTTTTTGGCACTGGCATTTATGATCGACGAGGACGAGGCCATTCGCCCGCTGATCGGCGTTGCCGCTTTCCCCTTTATGGTAGGTCTTGCACACTTGTTCCTGTGGCGAATCACCGGCGAACGATCATAGCTCGAGTCAATACACCCGATAAGCTTACGCGGGCGGATGAAGCGCAACTTATCGGGCGTTGCTTGAGCAACCGCGATACGGCCGCGTTCGGCGAGTTGGTGCGGCGGCACCAGTCCGCCGTGCGCAGTTTTTTGCGCAGGCTGTGCAAAGAGCCAGCGTTGGCTGACGATCTGGCGCAGGAGTGTTTCGTCCGGGCCTGGGACAAACTGCACACGTTCAACGCTAGTGGCTCGCTGGCGGGGTGGCTGATGCAGGTGGCCTATCGCCAGTTTCTGCAATGGGCGCGCCAGCACAAACGTCAATCGGAAATCCTGGAACAGTTCGGGCAGCAAACACTGCTCTCAGGCACCGCGATCACTCAGGACTGCCAGGACGCGCCGGACCTAGCGCGACTGCTCGCGGTGCTCTCTGAGCCGCAACGTCGGGTCATGATACTGAGCTACGGCTACGGCATGACGCATATCGAGATCCACGCCATCACCGGCCTGGCGGTGGGGACGATTAAATCGCACATACGTCGCAGCAAATTAAAAATTCGCAATACATTCAACTTGCAGGAGGTGGCCAATGGATGACAATCATCATCTGGAGGATTTGGTTGACGATGCCTGGCTACGCGCCCGCTTCCGCGCGCCCGAAGTGCAGGACGACGGATTCAGTGACCGGGTCATCAGCGATATCCGGCAAGGCCAGCGCCGTCGCACACTTTGGATGTCGTCGGTTTGGGCGGGAGGTTGCCTGATGGCGCTGTTCTCGGCGGGGCCGCTACTGGCGGATCTGCCGACATATCTGCCCGAGTACTCCAGCGACTGGCTCACGCAGATAGCCAGCCACTCCAGCGCGATTGGGATGGTTGTGCTCGCGTGTCTGAGTAGCGCGGCCGTTGTATTGCTGGAGGACTAGCCGTTCGGGCCGCCAAGCGGCGACTGTTGTATGATCCGGGGTCGCCGTTGGGCGACCCCGGTGAACCGTCCTCTCTACGGTGCGATCGCAGAGGGTCCGGGCGGACCGAAGAAGAATGCCTTCATTCGCTGCAAGTCTTCGAAGTTGACCTTCTCGTCGCCGGTAAAATCGGCGTCCGCATCATCGCTAAAGAACACATTCTTCAGCAACTGCACGTCCAGGAAGTCGACCAGCAGATCATTGTTCAGATCCGGATCGCAGGCGTTGCCAAAACCATCGCCATTGCTGTCCAACTGATCGGCATTCGCCAGCAGCAGGCAGTTATCAGCAATATCCGCAACGCCGTCCGCATCGTCATCGATAATCGGCAACACCACCAGCGGGAGGTTAATCAGATCGCCCCCTACCACGGCGATATCTTCAAGCACGACATCCTGGTAGCCCGGATAAGCGTACAGCACATCCCAGGTGCCCGGCCCCACATCCAGCGTGTACACGCCGGAACCGGCAGTAAACTCTGGCGCATTGCCTGACTGACCCGCCACCTGTACCAGAATGCCACCGTGCTCCGTGGCGCCTTCCAGTTCCGCGCTGCCCTTCAGCGTGGCGATATCGTTACTCGACACAACGGCTATCGCATCGAAGTATACGGTGGGCGACTCGTTGCCCGCCGCGTCCAGGAATTTGACGTACACCCGTGCGTAACCGTCCGGTCCGGGTTGCAAGGTCCAGTTGACACCGCGATCAAATCCCAGCCACACGCCCGTAAACTGCGCAGTATCGCTAATCTGCATGCGCACCGTATCACTAGAGGCAGCCAAGGAAAGGATGGCGTTCAGTGATGTGGTGGTGCGGTCACCACCGTTGATAATCACGCTCCCGATTGGCGGCACTGGATCGGCGTTGGGTGTGCCTTCGAACACGTGGCTGGCCTGTGCGGCCACGCCGCCCTCGCCCAGCGGTTGCAGGCGATAGTAGTAGGTGGTGCCGTTGATCAAGTCATTATCATGATACAAGCCATCGGCTGGCGCGATCGCCGCCACCTCCACGAACGGTCCATTCGCACTCGTGCTCCTCAGCACGCGAATGTCCTTGTAACCAGGACGGATCTGGTAGCGAATCAAGTTCGCGTTTGGGAGCAACGTGCCTTCCAGAAGCTCCAGATGCTCATAGCGGTAATCCACCACTTCGGCGTCGATGATGCGCGCAATTTCATCGTCACGCGGATCAAACGGATTGGCGCCACGATTCAGCTCCGACACATCGGTTTCGCCACCGTCATCGGTATCTGTATCGCAAGGGTCCAGGCCGGCATCCCATTCGGAAATATTATCCAGCCCGTTGGCATCGGGGTCGACTTTGTCGTCGGCCACCAGGCTGTCTAGGCATTCGTGCAGGTCTTCGTAGCGATCCGGCATGCCGTCTTTATCAGTATCCGGATCGGGCAGGCTGGGCGTAATCAGAATGGTTTCGAAAATCTGAAATGCGCCTTTGCGGATACGCGAATAGGCATCGCCCTTGTTGTCCTGCCCGCTCGCAAGGACGGATACTGGATAACTGCCGCGCGTGCCAATCCCCGGAACATCGGCCAGATCCGTCTCACTCGCGAGCGTAGTACGGGTGTAGTCATTGGCGTATACGCCATCGTTGGCCACACCATCATTATGCGCACCGTCATCGAACAGCGGCAAATCAATCACCGTGCCGTCCGGGTGCTCAATGCTGGCCATCACATCCGCGCCGAGCACGATGCCACCGCGATCGGTCACGGTCGCCACGATGGGCATCGTCAGGCCTCGCATAAAGTCGGCGTCGAACACCGCCGCGCCCAGCTCTTCCTGATACTGCCCAAAGTACACATCCAGTCGCGCACCGCGCTGATCATGGCCTGACAACAGCGCCAGGTACTCCGGGTCACCACTGGCGGCGGTGAGCTTCACCACCCAGTCGCCTTCAGTAAGGTCACCGACTTTTACCACCGTGTGAGTATCGTCGGTGAGAATGCTGGCGCCATCGACGCCATCGACAACCAAAGAACCATCCGGCCGGTTGACTACCACATCAAGGCTATCTGCAGCATCATCCCAGTTGAATGCAAACTGTGCGCTGGCGATACCCGCACCCTCAATTGGGATGACAAACTGAACGGCGTCGGACTGCACCAGATCTCCCGAGGCCTCCCAAAACCGCTGGTGCTGTTTGATGCGCTCGCTGGCAGCCGCGAACACATCCGCCAACCGATTCGCCGTCGCGTCCACCGTGGCCGCACGGTTGGCGGCACGCCCACCGGCAGTGCCGGCATCTACGTAGTAGTACTGGCCGCCAGTTTCGATCGCAATTTCCTGCAGCAACACCTGATCCGCGTCAGCGCCCAGCGCGATCGCATTCACGCGCACGCCGGCGTTCTTCACTGTGTTCTCCACCTGGTTCCAGAACTGGACCTCGTTCTCCATGCCGTCGCTTAACAGCACCACCCAGTCTTCGCCTTCAGTTGAACCGTTAGCGCCAATCTGCGTCACGGCGCTTTGCAAGCCATCACCAATCGACGTCGCACCGCTCTGCACTAGTGCATTGATGGCGGCTTTGACGTCGTTTTTGTGCCCGGCGCTGGCCGTGGCCAGCGTCTCATCCAGCGTGGCATTGGTGCTGAAGCTGGCCAGACCGACTTTATCCAGATCGGCATCGGTTACATCCACAAACAGGCGCGCGGCGTTTTTAGCTGCATCAATTTTCGGAGTGTTGACCGGATCGGCCATGCTGCCAGAGCGGTCGATCACCAACATCTGATCCAGCATGCGAGTTTCGTAACTGACCGCAGCGGTGCTGATATCAGAGAACGTACCGCCACCCAGGTTCACGTGCAGATCAAATGTATTCGCATTGTCTTTAGCGGGTGCCTGCACCGTGAGCCAATACTCACCCTGCACGTAAGCACCGGACAACACCTCGGCCTCATCGTCCGGGTTACCGTCCATGCCCACAAACACCTGGAAGTCTTCCGGCAACAGACCGAACACGGTCGGCGTGCCTAGACTGGCCGGGCCGCTAACCACCGTACGCACGATGAACTGGCGGGGGCTGTCGGACGGACCCACAAACACCTGGTAGATTTGATCCGGCTGTACGATTGTCAGATCACCCGTACCGCAATCAAAACTGTACTCAACCAACTCGCTGGTATCGCCACCAGTCAGCACGGCGATCAACCTGCCGATCCGATCCTGGCCGCTACGCTGGACAAAGGCCGCGCCAAAGGTCTTGCTGGAGCCTTTGAACACACGTTGCACCACACCAGCGTCAGTCACCGGGAGGATGGCGTAGTCGATGAAGTCAACCTTGTCCATCTTCACGCCGAGTATGTCGCCCGGCAGACAGGCGCTCTCGACGCCAACATCCAGGTAGTCCGCACCCCATCGCTCTACAAATTCCAAGCCGAAGAACTCACCAGGGATCATCTGCGAACCATCGGTTCGACGTGCGACCGAAGCAAAGCTAACACCGTTGCCATCCGCTTCATCGCGATACTGGTATTTCTCAGCATCCGCCAGCCCGCTGGTGTCGAACTCTTTGGCGATGTTTGCGATCGTGAAGTTTACAAACCACTCGCGCAGATCCTCCGGCGCGCCAAAGTCAGTGAGGGTCTGTTGGATGGTGCCCGGCACATCAGGGTCTTCCGTCGCATCCAGGTTATCCCAGAATCGACGGACAAAATTCACGCCAATCTGGGGCTCGGTGGCAATGGTGCCGTACTGCTCGGCCAGATGCTTCCAGCCCAGCGCGCTCTGGTATGAGCTCTCCCAAAAATCGATGTCGGGCGCGCCCAGGTATTTGTTGCTTTCACTGACGAACGCAGCGCCCGAATCCCCATCAATGTCGGCGTAGATATGATCTTCCATCATTCTGGCCGTGCCCTCGTAAGGCACTTTGCCCCAGGCGGTATAGCCGCCGTCGTACATAAACTGTACGTGGTGGAACATCTCATGCCCGGTCACCCGGCGCAGGCTGCGCTCGGATGCAGAGCAGTAGCGGGTGGCAGGCAAGCGAATGCGTGAGCCTTGCGCCTGCCCGTTGTCGCAATCTTCGTCGTCGTGCTCGCCGCCGGGAGCGCAATCGTAGATCTGTACCTCATCGTCTTCGTTGCCGTCAAAGTCAGGCGAACGAAAATCAAGATCATCGTAGGCCACGCGATAACCGGGCGGAAACCCCGGCACCGGGTTGTTGTCGCTGTCCAGCGCGTCCGCGACGTTTAGCACTTGATTAAAGGGAAAGTAGTTGCGATCTGCCCCGGCCGGGATCAGGTCTTCATCGTCTACGCAGGTGTACGGGTTAGACTGGTCAAATACGATGGTATAGTCGAAATTGTTCGTGCTGAAACTGAAGGGTAGCGGCTCGGGGTGGTCAGCAACGGCGGCGTGGCAACACACCGCCAGTGCCGCACCGACCATGAGTCGTTGCGCGATTTGAACAAGCATGGGAATCTCTCCTGCGATACCGGCCTGAGGAACAAACAGAACAGGCCTTTGGCCCTGCGGGGGAGTACGCGCCAGAGAATGAGAATCTGACAGCCGCGTGGAAATTAATCCCCGGGTGCCACCTCCAGTACCCAGCTCAGCATCGCCGCATCGGTAACCAGCGCCTTTTGCATCGCCAGCTCCCGCTCAATCCGCTGGCGAACGGGCGCCCATCCGGGATCAAGGACAGTAGTTTGAAAAAACGGCGAATGCTCCACACTGCCGACGTCACGCCAACCGAGATCGACCGCTTGTGAGAGCAGCCTCAAGGCAGCCTCATCATCACCCAGCGCGGCGTGCAGCCTGGCCAGTTCTACCCGCAACCCAGGCCAGCTATCGCCCTTGAGCATCTGGTGCCGCGCCTGCTCCAGCTGCTGGCTCGCGCTTGCCGACGTGCCGAACAGTCCATCCAGCGCCGCCAGATCCAGTTGCGCTACCTCGCCCGCCGCCAACAAGCGAGCACGCGCCTGCTCCGGTTGTCCCGCCGCCAGCGCTGCCTGAGCACCCAGTCGCAGCAACCGCGGGTTGTCGCCGGTGGGCCCCTCGACCCCGCCCAGCACCTCCAGCGCCGCATCAGGTTGGCCGCGGCGAAGAAGCGATTCAACCATCTCAGCAAGTACAACAACTTGGTTGGGGTTAAGCAAATGCGCACGAGCGCGCCACCTGGCCGCGCCGGCATGATCCAACAGATCCAACACCAACGCGAACTGTGTTTCTGCATAGCGGGAGGTCCGATCGCCTTGCATTGCCTGCGCTTCGAGCAGCAAGGACTGAAACAGCTGGCCCCGAACGCCCAGCAAGTACGCCGCACTGGACATGGCGGCCACATCGGTCGGATTCAGCTGAAAGGCCCGCTGGTAGGCGCTCAACGCTTCATCAACGCGGCCCTGCGAATCTAGTGAATAGCCCAGCGCATGCCAAGCACTGCCGTCTTGTGGTTGCGCCCCAACCGCCCGCCGCGCCAGCGCTTCGGCGGTGGCCGTGTCATCAGCGCGCGCACGAAATTTGGTCACCCGCGTGGACAAAGCGAAACTTAATCCTATATGTACGGCTTGGTTATTCGGCTCAAGCCCAAGCGCATGTTGCAATAACTCAATCGCGCGGTCGGTTTCTTCGCTTTGCTGTACCTGTAGTTCTGCGCCTGCACGATCGAGCAGGCCAGCGACCAGCGAGGGTGCCTGATCGCGTGGCCGGAGATTGTCTGGTGTGTCCACGTTATGCGGACCTGCGCGCATACCCCAAAAGATGCTGACTGTGCCAGCCGCCACCAGCGCGAGCGCCGCCAGCCCGATAGACAAACGCCCGGGCATCCGACTGCGTACTTGAACGTCCGGCCGGACCGCCGCGTGGCAGGCATATCCGGCGCCGCGGATTGTTTTAATGTAGGTCGGCTCCCGCGGATTGTCATTGAGTGCGCGGCGCAACAGGCGGATACGCTGCGCGATGGTCTCATCGCTCACATGCTCGGTACTCCACACAGCCAACGCCAGCGCATGCGCCTTCACCGGCTTAGGGTAGTTGCGGATCAGTTCGGCTAACACGCCAAAGCTCAGATCCGGCAGCGCCACCTCAACGTTGGCACGCCTAACCCAGCGTTCTTGCAGATCCACTACCAGATCGCCAACCACATAGCGTGAGATCATCCAGGGCTCCAGTCGTCGCTGAAACGGCGCTTCAAGAAGCTTCAAGTATATTCAATTGACCGGCGCCGGTAATAGCAACAGCCTGTTCAGGCGACCCACTTAAACCGGAGTGAGACCATGAACACAATCTACCGCACCGCCCTGGCCCTGCTGCTGGTCGGGCTATACGGCGCGCAGCCGGCAACCGCGAAACCTGCTCTGGCCTGGACCGACGCGCATGCCCAAGCACTGACCGCACATCTTCGCGAGGGAGCGTACGGCACCGTGACCAGCGTGCTGATACAACATGCGGGCAGCCCGGTGTTTGAATACTATGCTGACGGCAACGACGCGGGCACTTTGCATAACACACGCTCGGTCACCAAAACCGTCACCGGCATGGCCGTCGGGATGGCGGTGGCCGACGGTCTGATACAGATCGATACACCGGTCGCCGCCTTTTTCGCTGATATCGCGCCGTTCCAGAATCCTGACGCACGGAAATTCGGCATCACGGTACAAGATCTGCTGAGCATGAGCGGCCCGCTTGAGTGCGATGACTGGAATCAGTTCTCACGCGGCAATGAAGAGCGGATGTATATCGTGGAGGATTGGTCAGCCTTTTTCTGGAACCTGCCGATGCAGGGTTATCCGGCCTGGGCGCCCAAAACGCGCAGCGAACCGTATGAGCGCGCGTTCTCCTACTGTACTGCGGGCGTGCAGATTCTTGGCGAGGTGGTGCAGCGCACCGCCAAACGGCCGTTGACTGACTACATCGAGCAACGTTTGTTCGCGCCGCTGGGCATCACGCAGTTCGCGTGGCCGCGCAACGGCGCCGGGCAGGCGCATCTGGGCGGCGGACTGGAGCTGACCACTCGGGGCCTGGGGCGGTTGGCGGAACTGCAGCGCAATGGCGGCCAGCACGAAGGGCAACAGGTGCTTGCGCGGCAATGGACCGACGCTGCGGTTAAACCGCGCACGCGGATACCTGACGGGCCATGGGAGTACGGCTACCTGTGGTGGTTGCGCGACTACCCGGTGGGCGATGCCACCTATCAAGCCGCAGCAATGCAGGGCAATGGGGGTAACCGAGTGTTAGTGCTGCCTGAATTTGATGTGTCTGTGGTGATTACCAAGACGGACTACAACACGCAGGGCATGCACGCGCAGACGGATCAGTTTTTCGACAACGAGATCTTCCCGCGACTCATCGCAGACTGATCGCGCCACGCACCGCCGCCGGGGCCTGATGCTTCGGTGGTGGAGCGGTCTAGGGCGTCGATTTGGGCTTAGGCTTGCCTTTTGGCTTGCCTTTGTTCCTGCTGTGCTTGGATTTCGCGCCGGCTGACTTACCGGAGGCAGCGTCTTTGCCTGCGCTGCTCTTTTTGGGTGCTCGTTTTTTGGGCTTCTTGGGCTTGGAAGCATTTTGCTTTTTCGGTTTAGACTTGGAGGGGTGCTTCTGACCGGGCTTGGACTCGTTCTGCAGCGATATCCGCAACGCCTCGCCACACACCTGCACTTTTTGCAAAAGCGTAAAAATCTCGCGCGGCATCCCCAGTGGCAGATCCACCAAACTGTACCGCGACTGGATATCAATGTAGCCGATGTGCTCGGCCTCTAACCCCGCCTCGTTGGCGATGGCGCCGACGATGTTGCCAGGTTTGACCCCGTGATCATGGCCTACCTCAATGCGGTAACGTTCCTTATCCGAATCAGGTCT
Organism: uncultured Gammaproteobacteria bacterium; assembly: GCA_965369325.1. Classification (GTDB taxonomy): domain Bacteria; phylum Pseudomonadota; class Gammaproteobacteria; order Steroidobacterales; family JBCBZW01; genus CBDUQI01. The sequence goes on along the minus strand of CBDUQI010000026.1, from coordinate 13,258 downwards.
GCCTGGACGCTTCTCACGCCGGCCACCTTCGCCGGAACCCTGCTCGCGGCGTGCTCGCGGCTTGCGACCACGCCCCGGTGCTTCGTCCGATCGCGGCGGCGGGCGGCCTCTGTCCTGGCTCAACAACATGGGCTTGTCGCCGATCGACATCTTGGCCAGCGCGGCGGCCACCTCAATCGCGGGCACATCGTGCTCGGTTTGATACGCCTGTACCAGTTCTTGAATAAACCCCAGATCGCCCGCTGCCAGTGTATCCGTAATTTTCTGTTTGAAAGCGGCAATGCGCTTGTTGTTCACCACCTCGGTGGTCGGCAGCACAAATTGATCAATCTTCTGTCGGGTGGCGCGCTCGATGGCGTACAGCATCCGTCGTTCACGCGGCGCGACGAACAGGATGGCCTCCCCGGTGCGCCCGGCGCGACCGGTACGTCCGATACGATGAATGTAGGCTTCGGTATCGTACGGGATGTCGTAGTTGATCACGTGGCTGATGCGCCCAACATCCAGCCCGCGAGCGGCCACATCGGTGGCCACCAGAATATCCAGCGCACCACTTTTCAGTCGCTCGACGGTCTGCTCGCGATGCTTTTGTGCCATGTCGCCGTTCATTGGCGCGGCCGCGTAGCCTCTGGCCTCAAGGCGTTCGGCCAGTTCGACTGTCGCCGTTTTGGTGCGCACAAACATCAGGATGGCATCGAAGGGTTCCACTTCCAGGATACGCGTGAGCGCATCAAGTTTATGTAACCCACTTACCTGCCAGTAACGCTGGCGAATCGTCTCGGCCGTCGCTGTGCGCGCTTCGATGGAAATTTCCTGTGGATCGTTCAGATGACGACGCGCGATCCGCTCCACTTGCTTGGGCATTGTGGCTGAGAACAACGCCATCTGCCGATCAGGCGGGGTTTGCTCCAGAATCCACTCCACTTCCTCTACGAACCCCATGCGCAGCATCTCATCAGCCTCATCCAGCACCAGCGCCTGCAAGCCGCCGAGCTTCAGCGTGCCCTTGCGCATGTGATCCATCACCCGCCCCGGCGTGCCGACCACTACGTGCACACCACGCTTGAGCTGGCGAAGCTGCCCGCTGTAGTCCTGGCCGCCGTAAATGGGCAGCACATGAAAACCTGGGATGTGCGAGGCGTAGCGCTGGAAGGCCTCGGCCACCTGGATGGCTAGCTCGCGCGTCGGCGTTAAAGTCATCACCTGCACCGCTTTGTTTCGCACCTGGATACGCGAGAGCAGCGGCAACGCAAAGGCCGCCGTCTTGCCGGTACCGGTCGGCGCATGGCCGAGCAGATCCTGACCGTTGAGCAGCGCAGGAATGGCTTTTGCCTGTATCGGCGTCGGCGTTTCGTAGCCAATCTCATTCAGTGCTTCGATCAGAGGCTCGGCGAGATTCAGATCGCGAAACATGAGGGTTTCGCGAGGCTCATTGGACTTTGACATATCTTGGCCTGGGTTAAGGGCGTGCCGGCGGAGGGCCCGTCAGGCAGGGCGGCATCATACACCCCCTAAGCGCGAAGTGGGCTGGTATCACGGCAATTTCAGTGCCGCACAGTGATGACGTGGGTCCCCGAGGCGATGATCTGTGGGAATAGCTCTGCGCGCGGGCATCCTAGTGGACAGGAATGTTATTCACTAACGCCTCCGCCTGACGGATCAGCGCATCCTGATGCGGCTGCAAATTCTGCTGCCCCAAACGGGCAAACAACGGTTGGAACGGATCCTCAACACCAGTGCGAATACCGCTCAGACTTTCCATTACCGCCAGCCCAAAAAACGGCACAGTGGGTGCGCTGTAGCCGCCCTCATGGCACATGACCACGCGCCCTTGGCACAGCTGCGCGGCGGCGGCCAGCAGCTTGTCAGTTAGGCTGCGGTAACCCTCGCTGCTCATCATCTGCCGCCCAAGCGGATCGTAGGCGCCTGCGTCAAACCCGCTCGGCACGACAATCAGCTGCGGGCGGAACGCATGCAACGCGGGTAGCACCACCCGGTCAAAGGTGGCCTCGTAAGCGCCTACCCCGGCGCCTGGCGGCAACGGGATGTTGATGTTCAATCCCGCGCCCGCGCCTTCCCCATTTTCATGCAGATACCCGGAATCCGCCGGAAAACAGTTGTCCTGGTGCACCGAGATAGTTAGCACCCGAGGATCCGTATAGAAGGCGGCCTGTGTCCCGTTGCCGTGGTGCACGTCCCAGTCAACGTAGGCAATACGATCTAGCCCGTGCGTGGTGAGCGCGTGCAGGCCAGCAATCGCGGCGTTGCCGAAAATGCAAAACCCCATCGCCAAATCCGGCAATGCGTGATGGCCAGGCGGGCGCACCAGTGCATAGGCGTTGTCCACCCGCCCGGTGATCACGGCATCAAATGCTTCGATCACACCGCCGGTGGACAACAACGCAATGTCGTAGCTGCCCCGGCCCATGGGCGCAGAGAACCCCGCCTCTGCGCTGGGCAGATCGTTATACCCTTTAATTTTCTCGATGTGCTCCCTGGTATGAAAGCGCAGCAGTTCAGCTTCCGTGGCCGGCCTTGCCTCAATCGAGTGCAGTTGGGGCAACAGTCCACTAACCTCGAGCAAATTTCGCATGCGCCGCTTGGTCGATGGGTTCTCTGCATGCTCGTACGGCTCAATCGGATTGCCATACGGCAACACGCCCGCCGCGTTGCCCGTGTTGTGCCACATGTAAAGCTCGTGATAAACAAAACCGGTCGTCATGCGCGCCCCTTTGGCCGATTAACAGTTACCGTAAATCCCATTTGCGGATTTGCCGCCCGATCACGGGATTGACTGCTGACGAAGCTCCTCTAGCAATGCCACCGCCTCTCGAGTACTCAGGTGCTCATCACCCAGCGTTTCCCGAAGGCCCTCTATTACTTCGATCAGTTCCGCCTCCGCTTCTGCCTGGCGACCGGTCTGCGCCAGCAAACCCGCGTAGTAACTGCGGGTGGTGAGGGTTTGGTGATGGGTGGCGCCGTGCACCTTGTAGGACAGCGGCAGTGCCTCATCATACAACGCAGCCGCCTCATTTAACTGCCCAGCCAGCAAATGCGCATTCGCAAGATTACCGATGGCATCAATCGTCTCAGGATGCTCAGGGCCCATTATCTTGCGACGTAATGCCAGCACTTCCTGGCCTAGCACCACCGCCTCATCAAAGCGCTCAAGCTCCTTGTATGCACTGGCAAGGTTGGAGATAGAGAACAGCGTGTGGCGATGGCTGTCGCCCAATGTGCGCCGCTGCACGGCCAGCGTCTGCTCGATCAGCAACGTCGCCTCTGCCGTACGCCCCTGCCGTACGATGGCGATGGCAAGATTCATCCGCGAGGCCAGCGTGGAGCGATGTTCAGGCCCCAGCGTGCGCCGACGAATCTCAAAGTTGCGGCGCAGCTGCGCTTCTGCCGCGGCAAAGTCGCCTCGCTCCCAGAACAGCCCAGCCATACGCGCCGTGGCGCGCTGGGTTTGTTCGTGATCCTCGCCCAGCACCTCAGTACTGGCCCGCAACGCCTCCACATACAGCGGCTGCGCATCGTCAAAACGCCCTAACTCGACGTAGACTGCGCCCAACGCACTCATCGTTTCCAGCGTTTGCGGATGCAGATCCCCTAGTGTCTCGCGGTTTAACTGCAACGCAGTTTGCAACTGCAAAGCCGCACTGTCATTTTCACCCAACGCGCGATAGGTATTGCCGATGGTATCGCGGATTGCCGCCTCCACCGCCGGTTCGCCTGCCACCGCCGCGCTGCCATCCTCCAGTTTAGCCGACGCCTGGTCCAGCACTTCGCGCACGGTCACCTCCCGCCCCTGTGCCAGGTTCGGATCGACCGAGCCCAACATGTCCAGTAGGAACCCTGACACCGCATCGGCCTTGGCGGCTTCGCGCGTGGCAATACGGCCTTGCCAGGCAGCGGTCGCAAGCGCACTTAGAATCGTGACCGCAACCACTACAGAAGTAATACTGGCAACCGCGTGACGGCGAACAAACTTACCTACCCGATAGGTGAGCCCATCCGCGCGGGCCTGAATCGGGCGATGGGTCAGATAGCGCCGCAAGTCGCTCGCGAGCGCCGCCGCAGAGTTGTAGCGACGCTCGGGCTGCTTATTCAGTGCGTGCATCACAATGATGTCGAGATCACCCTTAAGCAGCCGGACAAGGCGTGCGCTCGGCGCGGGTGCGCCACTAGCCAGTGCCTCATCGTTGTTAGTCTGTGCACCCTGCGCGGCGGCCTTGCTGCTCGCGCGCACCCGCACGGAAGGGCGCTGAGGTGTGGTACTTAAGATCGCGTTGTGGATTTCTGCCGATGAGCGTCGCCCCAGATCGTACGGACGCTGACCGCTCAACAACTCGTAGAGGATAACGCCCAACGCGTAGACATCCGTCGCGGTGGTCACCGGTTCGCCGCGCAATTGCTCTGGCGCACCGTACTCGGGGGTGAGCAGCGCCATCGCCGTTTGCGTAAGCGGTGCGTCTTGCTCATCGTGCGGTTGGTCCAGCAACTTGGCAATGCCAAAATCCAGCAGCTTGGGTTCACCCGCCTGTGTGATGAGAATATTGGAGGGTTTAAGGTCCCGATGCACCACCAGGTTTCGGTGCGCGTATTGCACCCCTTCGCATACTTGTACAAACAACGCCAGGCGCGCCTCCACACCCAGCCCCTGTCGCGTGCAATACTCCATTAGTGCCACGCCATTGATGTACTCCATCGCAAAGTACGGACGACCGTCTGCGCTGAGTCCGCCATCCAGCAAGCGTGCAATATTCGGATGCTGTAGGCGAGCCAGCAGCTGGCGTTCAAGCAAAAACCGGTTGTGCGCCTGCGGCGTGTCCATGCCGAGCTTGACTAACTTAAGCGCGACCTCCTGCTCAAACTGCCCGTCAGCACGACGAGCAAGATACACCACGCCCATGCCGCCACGGCCCAGCTCGCGTTGTATCTGATACGGACCGATGGCATCCGGTAATGTGTCGGACATGGCCTCCATCGCCAACTCGGCGGCAATTGGGCGCACGTCCAGCCCCAGCGCCGTCGTGCCATCGTGATGCTGGGCCAGCAACGCGGCGAGTTCATCGCGAACAATCGCCGGCTCCTCCCCCAGGTCGGCCACAAAGGCATCACGAGCTGCGGGCGGCAACTCAATCGCCGCTTCGAACAACTCGCAAACGTGTTCCCACTGGTGGGCATCCATAGCGCTCATCCTACGTCACGCGACAGGCTGTACACAGTTTATCGGATGTCCGTCCTCGCACGCGAATCGATATATCCCGCCGGCCCGTGCGTGGACAGCTGCGGACAAGTCGGTTACGGTCAACCATTCGCTACAGACCCGCGTAAGGAGTGCACCATGAATCGAGTTCTGCCGACACTATTGATCGCGTTCGCCGTTACCGCCTGCACCACCAACCTCGGCAATCAGGCGCCTACGGCCGACAGCGCACGAATCAGTGCCGCGGTACAGAACAGCCAACGTCCGGCGGAAGATCAAGCACGCGACGCGGGCCGCAAGCCCGAGCAGGTGCTCAACTTCTTTGGCATCGCACCTGGCATGACGGTGCTGGACCTGTACTCCGGTGGTGGCTACTACAGCGAGTTGCTCTCCCATGTGGTGGGCGCCAGCGGCTCAGTGCACGCACACAACAATCAGGCATACCTGAACTATGTGGCCAAAACTTTGCAGACCCGCTTCACACCTGGTCGCCTGCAGAATGTGCAGCGCATACTGGCAGAGAACAACCAGTTGGATTTGTCACCCAACACCTACGATGCGGTGTTAATGGCTCTGGTGTATCACGATGTTTACTATGTGAACGTTGAAAACGGTTGGCCCAAGCTCGACGGGCCCAAAATGTTGGCGCAAATTTACCAGAGCATGAAGCGAGGCGGTGTGCTCGGAGTGGTAGAGCATGTCGCCGCCGCCGCGCTGCCTGTGGAAGAAGCCGCGCAAACGTTGCATCGGATGGACCCGGCGCGGCTGCGACGCGATCTGGAAGCGGCTGGATTTGTGCTGGATGGCAGCAGCGATATTCTGCGCAATCCGCAGGACGACCTGTCGCTGGGAGTGTTTGATCCGGCGGTGGCGGGCAACACCGATCGGGTGGTGCACCGCTATATCAAACCCTAAAGCGACAGCCGACTCGGTTCAGTCCACCTGCTGAAGTAGCAGCAGCCAGTCATCATCCGTGGGCGGTGGTGGCAACGGCAATTCGCCGTTAGTGGCGGACACATCGTTGTCCAGCGGGGTAAGCTTTGCGCTGCGCGGATTGCACCATTGGCCCGCGTAGGTGCCGTCTCTGGCCAACACCTGACGACCTTCACGTGGGTCCCTGCCTGCTTGTGGATAGTACGTCACCAGCGTACTTGTGTCCGGGTTAGCGGATACCGCCATCTCTTTGAACTTACCAAAATGCGCATGCGGCGACAGCGTCCACCACTCCACTTGTTCGTAGCAGTTACGCAAATGCGCCATTTGCGCCCCGCCGCGCTGAGCAAGCCCCTGGCGCCAGGTAAGCGGCGGCCCCCAGTTGACGGTAGGGCCCGGGTTCTCAACATCCTGAATCCCAGCATACAACCCCTGCGCGCCGTAACTGAACCCAAGGGAACCGCACTGTATTGCGGTGTACGCGGTGCGCCGGATCACGGCGGCGTCCACCGTCATATGCGGCTTTGAAAATCCCTCGTAGTTAGCTTCACTTTCAAGTACGGGTTTGATGGGCGTGCGGTTGTATAGCTCCAGATACCGCTCGCAGGTCTCGCGACTGAAGTGCCCGCCCTGCAGCATGATGAAATCTAACCATGATGCATCGCGGGCTTCACCCTGTTCTCGCTCACGATGCCACGGGTGTATGGACAACGCGCGTTTGTACGGATCGATACGCTTAATGAACTCACCCAACGCCAGCATCTTGGCGATGCGCTCCTCGCGCCTGCCCTCATCCTTGTTGTACTCCTGCGTGAACAAGAAGCTGATTGGATACGCGCCGTAGCGGGCCAGGTAGTACCACCACAACCGCCTCATTGCCTCCAAGGATATTTTGTCGGTCAGGCTGCCTCCCGCGAAACCGATCAGCCCTACCAGCCCTTGCTCGGCACCGTGCGCGATATGCACATCCGTCGTATGCCAGTACCCCAGCGCCTGATCGAATGGCGCCGAGGTTGCCTCAAACGCGCTTGCCCCCTGCTCGGGCGTGAACGCGCGGAAGCCGTGCGCTTGATAAGCCGTAAACCGGTGCGCCTTGCGTACCGCGACCATCTCCTTGAAATTTGCCAACGGCACCGTCGCAGACGGCGCCGTCCACCAGGTATCGGCAAGCCAGAAAAATGGCGTGCCATCGGTGTAGGTAAGGTAACGCCGATTCTCGCTCACGGCCAAAAACCCACCATGCTTGTAAAGCGCGTTATCCGATTCGGCGGCCTGCACCACAAAGCTGCCGTCCTGCCCGTGCAGGCCCGCATCATCGGGGTGAGAGAAGGTCGAGATAAACCGCCATTGCCCAGCCTGCGGCGCGGCGAACCGCACTTTCCAACTGCGCTCGCCATCCCAGAACCCGGGCATATCCAGTGCCTGCCCGTCCGGGCCGCGGAACTGCATCAGCAGGCGAACATCGTTGATATCAAACGGATCAGGGTAGTCGCGCTCGGCGGTAAGGGTGATTTCGTGCACCTGCCATTGATGTGGCAAATCGATTAATTGACTCTGATGCGGCACACAGGAAGATATCGCAAACAGCACGCTCGCAAATACACAAAAATTAAGCCAGCGCAGCATTGGTGACAGCTCCCGATTTGAACTCAGCCTTAAGCTTAGCCCCGCAACCGTTCCGCCGCCAACTCGGCGGTAATGTCCCGCTGCTTTTCAGCCAGCAATTCAAAGCCCACCATAAGCATTTCAAGCACGCCATCGCAAATGCTGCGAATGGCCTGTTTTCACACCACCGCACCACGTGAACACAGGAATTGGCTCGCTGGCCGTGTATTATCTGCAACCAGCATTTGCGAAATAGTGAGAGTGGCTGTGTCTGCACACGAGAGAATACTGCGCGATCCCGCGTTCCACGAACTGCTTGGGCGTCGCAGCCGCTTGCGTTGGGGCATGACCGCGTTCATCGTCAGTGCCTTCCTGGCCTATGGCATGGCTGGGCTCTATGCGTCCGAGTTCATGGGTCAGCGCATTGCCGGCAGCGCCATCACCTGGACCATCGGGTTGGGGTATCTGCTGATCGCGCTCGCCATCGCGCTGGCGCTGCTATATGTCCGCCAGATCAACCGTTTGACCAGCAATATTCAGTTCGGGAAAGACACGTAATGGACGGTGCTCTTAACTCTACTGCCATTGCGGTATTCATCAGCTTCGTCGCCGCCAGCCTGGCCATCACCTGGTGGGCCGCCCGTCGCACCCGCTCGGCCAGCGACTTCTACACCGCTGGCGGCAACATCACCGGCTTTCAAAACGGCTTGGCACTGGCGGGCGATTTCATGTCCGCCGCCACATTTTTGGGGATTACCGGGCTAACTTTTTTTGGTGGCGGCGATGCCATGCTGTTCGCCGTCGGCGTGAGTGTGGGCTGGGCAGTCATTCTATTCGTCTTCGCCGACCGGCTGCGCAACCTGGGCCGCTACACATTCGCGGATGTGGTCGCCTACCGTTTGCAGGCCGAACGCCTGCGAGTACTGGCTGCGGTCGGCACGCTGGTGGTGGCAGTGCCTTATCTGATCGCGCAAATGGTGGGTGCCGGCACGCTTATTCAGACGCTGTTTCAGCTCCCGTATTTTGCTGCGGTGATGATCGTGGGCACCTTGATGACGGTGTACGTCGCCTTTGGAGGTATGCTGGCCACCACCTGGGTGCAAGTGATCAAAGCGATATTGTTGCTCACCGGTGGCACGGCGCTGGCGGTGTTGGCGCTATCGCGATTTGGTTTCAACCCCGGCGAGCTGTTTGAGCGTGCCGCGCAGGTGCACCCGCGCGGGGAGGATGTGCTTAACCTTGGCGGGCTGTACAACGATCCGGTCAGTGTGCTCTCTCTCGCCTTGGCATTTATCTGCGGCACCGCGGGGCTGCCGCATGTCTTGATGCGCTTCTTTACCGTGCCCGATGCGCGCCAGGCACGTCGCTCGATTGGTTATGCTGTTGTGTTCATCGGGTACTTCCAGGCCGTCATCGTCATTATCGGTTTTGCTGCGATTGCGCTGCTGAGCGGCGATCCACAGTACGTCGATGCTGACGGGCGCATCATCGGCGGCTCCAACATGACCTCAGTGTCGCTTGCCCGCATGGTGGGTGGTGAGGCCTTCTTCGGCTTCATTTCAGCCGTGGCTTTCGCGACGATTCTGGCGGTCGTGTCCGGCATCCTGCTGTCCGCCTCGGCCGGTGTAGCGCACGATCTGTACGCGCGCGTGGTGCGGCGCGGGAAGGTTTCCGATGCCCAGGAGATGATGGTCTCACGGATTGCCACCGTGGCGATCGGGGCGTTGGCGATCGGGCTGAGCCTGCTGTTCAAAGATATGAACGTCGGCATTATTTCTACCTTTGTATTGGCAATCGCGGCCAGCGTGAACTTCCCGGTGCTGGTGCTGGCGTTGTATTGGAAAAATCTGACGACACGCGGCGCGCTGGCCGGCGGGGCCACCGGACTGATTGTGGTGGTGGTGCTGTCTATCCTGAGCCCGACGATCTGGGTGGACGTGTTAGGGCACGCGAAGGCGATCTTCCCTTACGCGTATCCCACTTTGCCCGCCATCTTGGCGGCGTTCGCGGTGATGATTGCCGTGTCCAAAGCCGATCACAGTGCGCGGGCGCGCATCGACCGTGAGGCCTACGACGAACAACTGGTACGCAGCGAACTCGGCAACGCGCTCGAGCAGTAGGCTGACGTGTACCGGGCGCTGAGCCCGGCACACAAGTGAGATCGTCCGCGTTACAGCTTGACGATCAGCTTGCCTTTGTTGCCGCCGGTAAACAGGAGGTTCATCCCGCTGATGGCCGACGTCAACCCTTCGATCACGTGCGCGCGGTGCTTAATCTTGCCCGCCATCACGTGTGGCGTGAGTTTGGCCAGCAACGCCGGGGCTTCAGCAAAATGATCCGGCATGGTGAAGCCCTGAATGATCAGGCGTTTCTTTATCACGGTAATCCAGTTAGGCCCGGGACTGGGCTTGGCGGCGCCGTAATCCGCAATCATCCCGCAGACTGCGATGCGCCCATGCGCATTCATGCGGTTGAACACCTGTTGTTGAATCGGCCCGCCCGTATTTTCAAAATACACATCCACTCCGTTTGGCGTTAGTGCCTTCAACTGACCGGCCAAGTCATCTGATTTGTAGTTAATCGCTCCGTCGAATCCCAACTCGTCCACAATCCAACCGCATTTCTCGTCGCTACCCGCCACACCGATGACGCTAAGACCCTCGGCCTTGCCCAACTGCCCGACGATCGAACCGACCGAGCCGGCAGCCCCCGTCACGACCAGCGTCTCGCCTGGCTGCGGCTTGCCGATCGCATACAGCCCCTGAGTGGCAGTCAATCCTGGCAGCGCAAAGATGGACAATGCCATTTCTGGGTCCATGCCTGGCTGCACTTTGTTGAGTCCTGCACCCGAGCTAACCAGGTACTCACGCCACCCGATCATGCCCATCACGTTGTCGCCGACGGCAAAATCGGGATGATTGCTTTGCACTACCTCACCGAAGCCGGAGGAGCGCATCACCTCGCCCAGCTCTACCCGTGGGATGTAGCTGTCCTGGTCAGCACTCATCCACCCAAGCATCGCCGGATCAAGTGACATATGGGTTTGCCGAACCAGAATCTCATCTGCGCCTGCAGTGGGCACAGCGCATTGTGCGACTTCAAACAGATCGTCAGTCACGTTCGTGGATGTTGGCCGCTTGGCCAGGCGAATTTCGGTGCAGGTGCTCATGATGTCGGCCTTACAAGATGCCCCAGGGTCGGGCGGAATTCTCCCCGAATGACATCGCGCAGTGTGCACGGAAATGCCGCGCGGTGCAGCCTTTGGCTGCAATCGGAGGGTGGGTAGCAGCTTTGGCGGTTAGGCCGCTGAGGGATTGTATGCCGTACGCCCCAGCGTCAGCAGGAACGGCCGGTCGGGTTCGTCCGAACCGTAGAAATCGCCGCCCAGGGTCAAGCCGATAAGGAAGGCGCCAACGAAGGTCATGGCGAACAGGCCAGTGATGACGTTGAAGTACGCGGTGGAATAGTCCCGCAGATCGTCAATCATCTGCTCATCCGTGCGGTTAATATAGTTCTGATCCACGTGCACGATGTTGCCGTCTGCATCTATGGCAACAAAGCCGGCGCCGAATGGGTTTTCGTGAATCCGGTTGCCGTCACGCACCATGATATCCAGCAACTGCCCGTTGAACTCGCTGTAGGCAAGATCGCCTCGGGTGTTTGGGTCGACGCCCGTCACGTGAACACCAAAATCCCCCTGGGTAATGGTCACCTTCGAGGCAACGGTGGCCACCTCACTATCGCCCCACGGTACGGTCTGGATGGTGATTTTGGTCCCGTCATCCATCACGAACGTGGTGCGGCCCCAAAAATCAAAGGCATGAATACCATCTACGTTGACATGCGGGTCGCCCCACACCCGGTAAGACTCAGCGGTGACTTTGTTCTGGATCTGCACCACACCGCGATCGGTCACAGTGATGGCGTAGTTCTCCCCTTCGAACACACAGCTACCGGCACAATCGTGGGAAACGGTTGGGGTGACGGCACTGGCCGCGGACAAAGGCATAGCGGGGCTGGCTGTAATCGGATTCATATTCTTCTCGAAGTCACACAGTCGGTTCATTTGCGAGCTTAATGACACCACACCGGTTCGCCCGTCACATCTAGGTGGAACCCGAGCAAGGGTTAACCATAGGTGGCCGAGAAGAGATCAGATGACTATTGCGGCGTTTTAGTAGAAGGGCGGCGCGACCACCCTCAGGGGGTAGGGGTGGTCGCGCCGTCCGTTGCGGCCTCGCTTAGAGGAAGCGGTGCACGATGGGGCAGTTAATGATGATGCCGGTGGAACCGTACGGCGCGCCGTCCGGGCCAGTGACAAAACCATTCTCCACAAATGAGAGGATCAGGAACTCTTCGTTAAGCCGTGAGCGATAACCAAGGTCAATCGCCTCCTGAGTCCACTCGCCCAGGTTAAGGTCCCACAGCGGGCTGTAGTCCGGTGCGATAGTGGGGATGCCACCCAGAACGTTGAACGGCGATGCACCGTCAGTAACGGCCGCATCAAAGCCTTGACGCTGCGGGTTCTCGCAACCGCGCGGGCCATTGGTGAAGCCAAAGATGCGCTCGACCGCACTGAACAGGCTATCGTCAGCACCCACGGTAATGTCGTCGAAGCCCGGCGCCAACACCGCGCCTTCTAGCGCCGCGGCTATCGGCGAGTTTGCGTCCAGCGACAGATACAACACCGGCCGTGCAAAGCTGAAGCCTGGCACCAGTGACAGGGTGACCGTCTGATTCTCCGGATCGATGGCCACCACTGAGTCGTGCACCTTTGAGTAGTCAACATCCCCATCCGGGAAGTTAATCTCTGCACCGCTGGTACCAAAGGAAACAATCGACATGTTGTAGATGTGATCGCCGGCATTGAGGATGCGTACCAGTGGCGTGTAGTTCTGATCGCCAATCGCACCGGGCTCGGCCACGGCGGGCGGGAACGGATCATCATCACCGCCAGAAACAATCACGCGCTCGGGGGTGAAATCAACCGTGCCGGTACCAAACACCAGCACACCATCCTGGCGCAGCACCGCGCGGCGAACCCCACGGCCGGTTTCGGCAAACGCCAATTTGGCGGAGAAGTTAAGCCCAAGCGCTTCCGCGTTGGCCTCATCCGTGGTGTCGGTGGACACGTACCACACGTTTTCACCCGATCCGGCCATCACGCCACGGTACAACGGCAAGGTAATGGTCTGGGTATCAAGATCCAGTTGCCCAGCGGTAAGCAACTGAACCGCGCCAACCAGTGACGGATTGACGGTTGGGCCAGGAATGCCGAAGTAGCTGTTCGGCACAGTGGCGCCGATAGAAGGCGAGGCCGGATCAATTGAGCAACCCGCATCGTCATCGCCAGTGTTAATGCCCAGGTTAGAGACAGACGTTGAAAGCTGCGGCTGAACTCGCTGCGGCACCGCCACGCCCAGCGCGCGCGCCGCGTCGGTCACGATCATCTCCGCCATGTGGTCACGATCCAGCGGCGTGCTTTGCAGTAAGTTCAGCTTAGCGCCACCG
>CBDUQI010000025.1:0-40819 GCA_965369325.1 uncultured Gammaproteobacteria bacterium | reverse complement strand
GGATATCCCCTCGAACATCGTGGCCAACAATGGCGACTTTCTATTGCAGATGGCCTGTGCCGGCCATGGCCTGGTCACGCTGCCGACGTTTATCGGGTGGAAGGCACTGGCCAGCGGTGACCTGCTGGAGGTATTGCCGGATTGCTCTCTTCCCAGCCTGAATGCCTATTTCGTTTATCCTCGTAATCGCTACTTGCCGCGTCGAGTGAGATTGCTGATCGACTTCATGGCGGAACGTTTCGGCGACCGACCTTATTGGGATCAGGCTCTGAACACGCCTGCCATGCTCACCGCGGATCGCTGACAACAGCCTCACGCTGGGTCGCCGCCGCCGCACCGACGGCCGGGCCTGCAGCGCGATCGATACCCTTTATTGCCGCCATGAACGTCATAAGAATTAGGACGACACATACCATTGCTGCCGGCGTAGAGATTCGCTTCAAGCGCTCCAATGTGAGCATATAGAAAGCCAAATACAATGCCAGACAGTAGATAACGAACTTTGAAAACGAAAACTCTGCGACCATCCAAATAACGCAAGCAACGATCGCGAGGAACGACAATGCAACACCATAGGGGGGTGCCCCAGTGCATCGACTACCGTGGTACTTCACTCCACACCAATACCCTATCCGCACAAAGTACCAGCCCAAAAATCCCACCACCTTATTGCCGTTCACGGTCGTGATGATATCCCTGAATAAACTATCAGCGACGTGTCGCTCAACCGGCACTTGTATCAAAGTCCCACCGGGCTGCCTGACCCGAAGATGCCCGTGACGAAAAGCAAAATCGTGGACAATGGATGCGATCAAGAGGACTCCCAACGGGCGCAAGATGCCAACAGTCAACAGACTGATCAGCCACGGCAGAGGGATAGAAGCGCCATCGAACTTGAAAAGATCGCCATCTACCTTTTGTGGGATCACGATTTCGCCAGACAACCTCGGGTAACGCTTGGACGAAAAATCTAGGTACCAATCCTCGGTGAGGTAGAAGTAGCGCCTTACGGTTGCGATCGCAAGGCGTTCGAGCGTGTCCGCCTCTTTGCTCGGTCTAATCGATTTGAAGATAATACGCGGTAGTTTGAAACTAACGCGGAAATCGGGCTCTCTGCCGTACTCTTCGGGACGATCCTGATGGGTCTCATGTTCTGCCTCCAACAGGCTCTCGCCGGCTTGCACAACCTCTTTGTTTTCCATATCAACTCCCCCCTAGCCTGAAATCGGAAGCAGCGTTTGAACTGGTCGTCCAAATTGTCCCAAAATGCCCAGGCAACTATTAGTTGAGTTCTCATAATTACGCAATCCGCATTGCCTTACCAACCAGCGTTAATTACGGCGTCTTTTGGCGCCTGAAAAACTGCCTTCGACGAAGTTAACCGCCCGATAAACAATTGGATTGGATAGGTGATTGAGCACCGATTTCTACCACCACCTAAACCTGATTAGGGTGGGACCGGGCCAGATGGCACATCCTTGACGCTCTCAGAGTACGAAGGATTTTTGTAAAGAAGAGAGATCGAATTGCTGGCAGAAGTCTCGTTGCCTACGGTAGAGGTTACGCCCAAAAAATGAGCCTTTACGGATGCATTAGATTCTTCCGTCCTGATAAGAACGAAACTCATATCGACTTTGATCGATTTAGCGTCCAGTTTCGGCTCCCTCGTCATGGTTGCCACCAGCTCTCGCCGAATCCCCCTCAGCACGCTGGCGAAGTCAATTTGAGCATCCCAATCGGCTGATAAGATCTGGCTCCCGTCCGGTGGGACAAGAACCACCGTGACCTTTGACCCGCGCTTCTCATCAACCTTCACTGTCCCCGCTATCTCTGAATCAGAAAAGACAGGTATCGACAAACCGGCAGACCCGGTTTGCGTAGCACTCCCGGTGACCAGAAGCTCGATCTTAACTTCCGTTAACTCCAGCCCCAGCCTTACGCCCGGCGTGTTCTCAAGCCTCACCAATGCCTGCTTAATCTCACCGACCGTAGTTTCCAAGGAGAGCCCGTCGGTCGATGGGGCTTTGCTTCTGATGAGCTTTCCGTACATCGCGTAAGCAACCGCAAACGCCAGTACAGCAACAGTGGCTGCGAAAAGCCGTTGGAAAAAAATCGACTCATCCATAGCTACAATACCTTCGTCGGGAAATACTTGGGCTGAACCACTCCGAACTGACCGAACTGCTCTTTTATGTAGTCGATATCTACTAACCCGGCTCCCACCTCGTTCGGCGCGGCTCCAGGAACCGGGACTGCGGTGTCTATCAACAACTGCTTCACCATCTTCCAAGGGGCATCGAGGCTATACTCGTACACTACACTCCCATCCGCTTGGCTAACGGCCCGCCCCGTTAACCGGGGCACCTGCCGGTCATATTCGCTGATCCGATCCGCCGCAGCGGTAAGAGAAAAAAACGCCTTGCCTGGGGCTGGCTGATGTTCCTCTATTATTCGTGTCAGAAAATGAAGCACTTGCGCGGCGCCCGCACTTGCCACCGCAGTGGCCTGGCTGGTACCAGACTCAAGCGTAAACTCATCCCATTGCGTCTCTGGAACCCGCTGTCGAAATCGAAGATTGGATTCGTCCTTTTCCTTTCTCTGCGGCGATTTTTCGATGTTGGTCGGAAAAGGGCCAATAACGTCTACACCATCGGCAACGACATCGGGCCAAGTATCCGAATGCGCTGGGTCACCGCGTGAAGAGAAATCCGCTACCGAGCCAGTTGAGGCATCCCAGGCGCCAACAGAAATCACCCACTTCGGATAGCTCCACGGGTTAATCCAACCTACCGCAGACTGATCCGCAGTGTTCGAATTGCCGATAGCGACAAGCGGAATCAAGCCTTGGGCGGCTGCGACCCGCGTGGCGTGCTGCATAGGTGAGTCGACATCGGATTGGCGAAACCAAAACCTGGGCTGGGGGCCTATCGAGAGATTGACCAAATTGGGGAGAGGAAGAGTGATGAGGTTGTACTGAAGAGCCTTAAGCGTATTGACGTACAGACTGGCAAGATCTGGATGCAAGTACCAAACCTGCGCGACATTATCGACCTCGGCTAGCCTAAAGGCCTGGGCAACCCGCATCTTCGCAGCGAACCCATTGATCACCTCAAGCGGCGTCACACGTTCCTCTATCCCAAAACGTTCGGGCAATATCTCCTGTCCATCGCGAATTCGCACCACAAACACGTAGCTTTGATTCGGTTGCTCCGTCAATGCTGCGACTTTGTCCGGGGGGCCAATCTTGGCGGAGAATCGCGGTTGTTCCATTGCTTTGCGCTCCGAGAGGAGGTTGTTACTTTCGTCTTCATTAGCGCTACAAGCCACTGATGCAAGGAAGGCCCAGAGCACAATAATCGGTACCGCCCATCTCGTTTGATGCCGTCGATCGGTCCACCTCTGTGGCTCGGCCGCATAGGCGGCTGGCGATCGCCATCGCCGCCTCCCCCAACCGTCCTCGATCATCTTTTTTGGCATTTGAAACTCGCGTTGCCTCACAAAATAGTACCGCAAACACCGATTTCACAAACGAACTTCACCTAAATCGGCGAGCGCTCACCGACAAGGATCTGAATCGTCTATGTTCTTAGTGTCCCGAACATCGCAAGATTCTCAGTCCGGCAGCGACAGATGGTGTTCAGGCGACGGGCATCTCTTTACAACCCCTGGTGCGCAGGCGTCAGCTGTTCGATGGGAACAAAATCAAAATCGAAACCGAAGCATCGTGGCGCCACCACCGCCAGCGCCTTGTCCTGACGGTAGTAGTCGGGGCAACCGACGCCATAAACGGTGACGCGCTGGCCGTAGCGAAGCCGTTCCGCGTTGATTGGCGTTGAGGTCTCGTAGTCCAGCACCGTAATCAGATCCGGTACAGATGCGACCACCTGATCGTCAATCCGTGCGACCAGAAACTCGTTCTTGATGTTGAGCTTAAGTGGTGCGAGGCCGCCGGTGAACGATTCGATCACCGCTTCGCCCACGTCGAAACCGCCGACGACGGAGCTCGCATAGTCCACCACTTTGCCGGTATAAATATGATGCAGATCGCCATACAAAGCCCCGCGAAACGCCTCGCTCAACGGCTCGAAGATTCGCTGCGCGTTGCCGCGGTACTCGCGCAATGTACGCCCAAGTTCGATCGAGAAACTGATGGTGCCGGGCACGATGGAGGACTTGACCTGCTTGCCGGTCATGGGATGTTCGACCGTGGTAATCATGCCGCCCATCGCCTGCGTAATGCTGCGCACATGGCGCTCATACGTGGCGGTCGAATCGGTCTGGAAGGTGACGATGTTGCCCGCATAGTCGACACCTAGCGCCGGCGTCGGCGCGACGCCGGCAATGGGAAACGTCATCATTTGCGCCTCTGGCAACGCGCGCCCCATGCCGTCACCGTCCACCACCGGTATCCCACAGCCGGCCGCGGCCATGATGGGCACCATCGAGTTACCGCCACCGACCTCGAAGGAGACGACGGCATCCACCTTTCGTCCGACGTGCTTCTCGAACGCGTCCAGCGCGATCGCCGCATCATCAATGGAGGGCAGAAGTTCAAGGCTGACCGACGGCGCGCCTACATCGCCAATGGTAACCACGTAGGCCTCATCATCCAGTTCACTGGCCGGGATTAGCTCCACCGATCCACAGGCATTAAGCAACTGATGGGCGATCAGGTACGATACGTACGGATCGCCGCCCCCGCCGGTGGCCAAAAACACAGCGCCAGCGGATAGATCCTGCAAGTCATCAGCGGTAAGTTTCATGTTGCGGCCTGCGCTGAGTGGGCTCGCGACAGGCCAGCGATATCACCCACCACCTTCACCCGCACGCGAGTGGTGTTACCCGCCATGTAAGACATACTCGTCTCCTCGACATCCGCGACGCGGATGGATGAGCGCTCAGCACCCGCCGCCAGTGCAAGATCGGTCGCCTCCGCAGTCACGGCCCGGATCGCCTCCTTGCGAGGCATCTTCTCGTAGGAGATCAGGCTTTCAGTTTCGCCACCGATCTGGGCGATGGCCGCTCCGATGGCATTCGCAACACCCGCATGTTCTGGTCGCAACATCTGCGAAGCCGCGGTCAGTTTTTCGCTCACCAGCACGGCACCGCCACCGACAAGTATCACTGGCATGGGATCACTGCTCGGTTTCATTTTTTCTATCCCGAGATTCAGCATATCGGTCATTTGCCTGGTGGCCTTGGTGATGATGCCCCGATCCAGATTGGTCACGCGAGAGGCGTCCCCAATGACGGCGTTGCCGCTCGCCACCACGATATCGGTTGCCGTGAGCGTGTCTCCGCCAAACACCAAGCCCTCCTTAACCAGACGATGCCCCACGGATCGCGGCCCGACCTGGTCCCCATTGTGCTCGACCAGACTGCCACCGCCCAGGCCCAGCGCCATGATGTCGGGCATCCGGAAGTTGGTTCGCACCCCGCCGATTTCGATCACAACATTTGACTCGCGAGGAAAACCGTCCTGAAGAATGCCGATATCCGAGGTGGTGCCGCCGATATCTACCACAATGGCATTGTCCAGACCCGTTAACTTGCAGGCGCCACGCAGGGAGTTGGTGGGCCCGGATGCAAACGTGAGCGCGGGGAAGTGCCGCGCGAACTCCGCGTCCATCAAGGTGCCATCGTTCTGGCTGACGAAAAAACGGCATTTGAGCCCACGCTGGCGAATTGCCTCAACAAACGAGGTCACCACCCGATCGGCAAAACTCAACAAGCTGGTATTGAGCAGGGCCGCGTTCTCGCGTTCCAATATCCCCAATCGTCCGAGTTTGTGGGACAGAGTAATACGCGCGTCCGGCAGAGCTGCGCGAACGCGCTCGCCGACCACCAACTCGGGCTCGGGGTTCATCGGCGAGAAAGCCGAAGCGATCGACACCGCCTGCACTTTTTTGCTGACCAGATCGCTGACGACTTGACTGATTTCACGCTCGTCCAGCTCGGCCATCCGGCAACCGTCATAAAGATAGCCACCGTGGATTGAATAGACGTTCTCACCCAGGCTACGCGAAATGTCTTCCGGCCAGCCAATCTTGGGCGGCAGCCCGTTGCCGGAGGGTTTACCGATTCGGATGGCGGCCACTTCCGACAGCTCGCGCCGCTCGATCACCGCATTGGTAAACTGCGTCGTCCCCAGCATCACGGCTTCAATCGAATCTTCGCCGCCAGCGTGCGCGGCCAAAATCGCTTCGAGGGCATCCATAATCCCGGTGAGCACATCCGCAGATGTCAATGCCTTGGTAGATGCAATCACCGCCTCGCCGTCAAGAAGTACGGCGTCGGTGTGGGTACCGCCGACGTCGATTCCGATTCTCAGCATTGTCCGTGGTCCTTCGCAGGGTGCGTCATCTTATTGCTGCGCGCATACGACAGCAGGCGGTTTGAATTGTACCGGACCGGGCAGGTGAATTGGCCGGTCACCGGCTATTTAGTCGGGGCGCCACGTCATCTGTCATTGCCCGCTTTCGCTTTGCACGCGATATCGTGCCGCGACGTCCGGTCGGTCCCACGCCTGGAACAACTGGACGAACGCCTCGTTCACCCGTTGCCTATCGGCGCCGCCGTCGGAGGTGGCCTCGTACCCCACCTGCAATACTTCCCGCGCCTGCTCAAACTCCGCAAGCGCGGCGAGACACTCTGCCAAGCCCAGTCGCGCGTTCAACGACCACTCATCCGCGCGCCCATAGGTAATCTCGTACACGCGCAGTGCTTCCTTGAACAGTGGCGTTGCCTCAGTGTGCCGCCCTGAATCGGCAAGCAACCTTGCGTACCAAAAACTGCTGACGCCGCGCCGCGGGTGATCCTGTATGGAACCGGCGCGGGCTAACGCAACAGCCTCGCGGTAATATACCTCTGCGTTGTTCATGTCGCCCTTCAGGTAGAAGACGTAGCCGCAGTTCACCAGGCTCATGGCAAGCGCGGGATTGTCGTTGCCGAAATTTTGGCGGCGTATGGCAAGGGCTTCCAGCAACAACCGTTGTGCCTCTTCGAATTCGCCCATGTCGGACAACACCAGCGCCAGCCCGGTGGCCCCGTTAGCAACGTTCTCGTGGCGGTTGCCAAACGTCAGACGCCTGATTCTCAGTGACTCACGCAGCAAACCCTCCGCGGCGCCATCAGGATCGCCCAGCGCTCGAAGCACGGCGGCGAGGTTGAGGCTGGTCCGGGCCACGACGGGATGATCCACGCCCAGTGCTCGTGTATTAATGTCCAGCGCCTCCCGCTGCAAGCGCTCTGCACTTTGCAGCTCGCCCCTCGCGTGCAGAACGATGGCCAGATCGCTAAGGGCCTCCCCTAACGCCCGATCTGCCGTCGGGGTCAGGGCGTGACGGATCGCCAACGCCTCCCTCACCACACGCTCCGCATCTTCGAACTGCCCTTGTCCGTAGAGCGCCATCCCCATCTCATGCATGTTCAGCGCAATGCCTAACGAACGCGGCCCTTGCCGTGCCTGGCGAATCGTCAACGCCTCTGCGTGGTGGGCGTGGGACGCCGCATAGTCTTTTTCATTCGCATACAGCGCCGCAAGCTCGGTGAGCGTATCCGACACCTCCAGGCTGTTAGGGCCGTGTAACTGGCGGCGCATCGTAAGCGCGTCGGTGAGCATCACTTCCGCTCGATCCTGCAGTCCGATATTTCGGTAGATTCTGCCGATGGCGTTCATCATCTCGGCATGCACATCGGGTTGCTCGCGCAGCTCGATCGCCATTCGCTCCGCACCGCGGTCCAATACCTCTCGCGCCGTAATATCGCGATCGCGTTCCTCCTCCGGATCGGCCGTCTCGAACACCGCAACCAGAAACTCAATTGCCTTTGCCGATTTGGTTGCCTGCGCGCGCGCGACCTGCGCCTGCCATGCGGTCCCTACCAGCCCGGCCACCAGGGAGGCGAACACCAACGATGCAGCTATCACCCCGAACCGATGGCGGCTGACAAACCGACCGGATCGATAGGCCCAGGTTGGTTTTCTCGCCCTGACGGGCTCATTGCGACGAAATCGCTCCAGATCCTCCACCAGATGATCGACTGATTGATACCGCTGCCTGGGTTCCTTGGCCAGCGCCTTGAGCACAATGTTGTCCAGATCGCCGCGCAGTTTGCCGCGAAGGGCGGTGGGGGTAGTGCGACGTGCCTTACTCAGTGCATCGGTATCGAGTGGCTCACCGGGGCGGGTCACGGCGTCGCTTGGGCGCGAGGGCTGCTGATGACAGATCGCCCGTTCCACCTCACCAGCTGTGCGATTTTGCAGCCGCAGGGTGCGTTGCCCGGTGAGCAACTCGTAGGCTAGGGCACCTAGCTGATAGACGTCCGTCGCCACCGTCACCGGCGCGCCCGTGACCTGCTCGGGGCTTGCGTACTCCGGGGTCATCAGGCGCTGTTGAGTACGCGTCGCCGGCACTGCGTAAGCCGCATGCTGCGGCTCGGTCAATTTGGCGATACCAAAGTCCAGGAGCTTTATCTGACCGTCTGTACTGACCAGAATATTGGAGGGTTTGAGATCGCGATGGACAATCAGCAGAGCATGCGCATGCTGCACCGCATGCCCCACAGTCATGATCAGCTGGATTCGATCGTCGATTGACAGGCGCCGATTATCGCAATACTGATCGATCGGCATGCCCGCTACATATTCCATGGCAAAGTACGGGCGCCCGTCTTCCGCCAGGCCGCCGTCCAGGAGTCGGGCAATATTCGGATGGTTGAGCAGCGCCAGGATCTGGCGTTCCTGCTCGAAACGTCGAATGAACTCCTCGCGGGCATCACCCGGTCGCATGAGCTTAAGCGCTACTTGCTGATCGAACTGCCCGTCGGCTCGCTCGGCAAGGTACACGACTGCCATCCCGCCCCGACCAATCTCATCAATCACCCGGTAGGGCCCGACCATCGAGCCCGCGTTTACCAGCGGACCGAATCCGATCGCGCTCGGCAACGCCTCCCAGCCGGGGTCGCTCAGAAACCCACCGGTCTTCTCATGATCCGCCAGCAACTGCGCTAGCTCGGCGTGAAGCGTGGGAAAATCCTCGCGTGTCTTGCGCAGGAACGCGGCGCGCTGTTCCGTTGGCAGCGCTACGGCTATCTCAAACAGCTCGCTTACACGTTCCCACTGCTCAGGGTTTAAGGGCATGGTTCTCACGTCCATTCGGGACCACGCGCTGATGCTACCACCGAGCATGTGGAATCGCGCCAACACACCGTGCGACCACGCGTGTGGCCGCGCGGAAAGTTTGCCCCTAGCTTGACACACAGAGAATTATCTACTACATATGTCGTAGATATTCCTACAGCTGTAGTAGAGGTCTCATGTCATCATCCAAAGACATCACACTCTCCGGGGCGCAGTACCAACTCATGCAGGTGCTATGGGCGCAGGGCGAGGCGACAGCGGGCGAGGTACGCAATGCCTGGCAGGGCGCGCGCAGACCCGCCCACACAACAATCGGCACGGTGTTGTCGCGGCTCGAGAAAAAGGGCTTGCTCAGCTCCAGCCGGCGCGGCCGCGAACGGGTGTTCACGCCGCTGGTAGCCGAAGCCGATGTGCGTAGAAACATGGTCTCGCAGCTAGTAGGCACGCTGTTCGCTGGCGACCCCCAGGAACTGCTGGCCCATCTGATCCGCGAATCCGACGTAGCGCCCGAAGATTTGGATGCTGCGCGTCGATTGCTGCAAGAGGACGCTGAACAATGACGACACAACTAACCTATCCCGCGTTACTTTGGTTGTTGAACTGGCTGTTGCACAGCAGCTTGTTGTTGAGTGCTGCCTGGTTGTTCGAGACCCTGAAGCCAAACAGCGCACCACGTCTGCGTGAATGGCTGTGGCGGGTTGCGCTTGTGTTTAGTCTTGTATCTGCCTCCGCGGCCACCTTGGGCCTCTCGGTTTATTCGGTAACGACAGGCGTCGAGTTGCCACTGGCAGCGGTTGCAGAGCAGGCCAATAACCCGCTCCCATCACCCCCCGTGCTCACCATTCAAGGGCCGTTCAATGCACCGCAAGTCCACCCGGGGCAAACAGTTACCTCACCGATCACGGATGATCGCGCAGACCGGCGCGAACAACCGTCACGGGCATGGGCAAACGGTGCATGGCTTATTTCGGTTTGGGTACTCGTTAGCGGCTTGTTGCTGCTGCGATTGGTGCTGGCACTTCGCCGGGCGATTGGGCAGCTAGGCGAACGCGTCGAAGTTGCGCCGGTACATCGTGCGCGCGTGCTGCTTAAGCACTTGGCGCACCAGGCAGGCATCAGCAGCCCAAGACTGACCGTGTGCCGGACCGGTGCCGGCCCGGTTAGTTTAATTGGGCATGAGATCTGCCTGTCGAGCTGGGCTTTGAACGATCTTGATGACGAGCAACTTACCGCAGTGCTTGCGCATGAGCTCGCCCATTGTCGGCGCTTAGACCCGTGGTGCCTGCTGCTCGCCGAAGCCCTGCGACGGGTATTGTTCATGCAGCCGCTACTGCATCTGGCCGCGCGACGGCTGGCGAACATTGCCGAGCTGATTGCCGACGAGAAAGCTGTGGAGCTAACCGACAATCGTCGCGCCCTGGCAAGCTCGATGACCGAGTGCGCCGGTCGGCGACAACACTTGGAACCTGTGTGGGGGATTGGCATGGCGCGCAACCGGTCGGCCTTTCTGCTACGGGTTCAGCGCCTGCTCAACCCGCAGCATTTTGCCGCTGGTGCCCCGAACCGTGGCTTGCTGCTGCTAACCCTTGCCGGGGCGACAGCGATCGCCGTATCTGCGCCGGGTTTCACCACCGCCGCGGACGTCAACTCGCACAAACAGCACGGGCGGTCCGTGCACGTTGTCACCGACGACGACGGCGCGCTTAGCGTTATCAAGGTGTCGGTGCAGCAGGATAACTATCAGCTGAAAATCAAAGGCAACGGCGCCTTCACACTTAACGACGATGAGACCGATATCGCGCAAATGGATGTCGGCACCAAACTGACCATCAGCGAGCAACGCGGCCGCATCGCAAGAAAAATTCAGTTCGAATCCAATCGAGGAAATGTTGAACGCACGTTCTGGCGCGATGGGCAGGCCAGTGCACTGGATGATCAGGCGCGGAACTGGCTCGGTGAGATCCTGCCACGACTGATGCGCGAGACTGGAATTGACGCGGAGCGCCGTGCGGCGCGCCTGCATGCTCGAGGCGGCGCCGACCGGCTTATCGAAGAAATCGGCCTCATCGACGGCGACTATGTCATTCGCCTCTACGCCGTATGGCTGGCTGAAAACGACTCCCGCCTCAGCCCACGCCAGCTCGACGGCCTGCTCGATGCCGCCGCCAATATCGCCAGCGACTACGAAAATCGGCAGACGCTGAGCAGCATCCTCACCCATCAGCAGATGGACGACCGTCAGGCAACGCGCGTTTTGGAGATCGCAGCCGACATCGAATCAGATCACGAGCTGCGTGTGCTGGTGGAACAGCTGGTGGAAGCCAGCGACGTCGCCCACATCGCAAGTGATCGGCTGATCGAACTGATCCAGTCGATTGAATCGGACTACGAGATGCGCAGCGCTTTCGAGGCGACACTACGGCAAGGCAAGGTGCCGGCTTCCGGCCTGCCCGCCCTGGTGAGCGTCGCTGGCAACAACATCGATTCCGATTTTGAGCTGCGCACCCTGCTGGAGTCGGTGGCCGCTCAGCTGGGCAGCAGCGATGACCTGGCCCTGGCTTATGTGAGCGCGACCATAAGCATAGGCTCTGACCACGAACGCCGCGAAGCACTGTCGGCGTTCGCCACCCACGCCAGTCGCGAGACGGCCGGCTGGCCGGAGGCCATTCGAGCGGCAGCAGATATTGAGAGTGACCACGAATGCGCCGAAGCGCTGCTCGACCTGGCACGACGGATGCCAGCAACTGAGGCGAATTCACGTTTGGTGCGCGAGGGGATTCAGTCCTTAACCGGATACCAGCGCGAGCGCGCCGAGTCAGCACTCGCGAGTATGTTGTGAACGCGGTGTCGCAATGACGGCAACGAGGCAAGCATGGCCAATGCTACCGCGAGATTCTGCGCAATGTCTTACGGAACAGGAAATCCATCGATTCACCTGATAATATGCATATACACCGATATTTTCGTTGAATATGCAATGAAGCAGGCTATTAATGGACATTCTGGATGACATTTTCGCGACGATTAACCTCAAGGGCACACTCTACTTTCGCACCGACTTCTCCGGCCCCTGGGGCGTCACCGTACCCGATCTGGGCCAGGCGGCGCGGTTTCATCTGGTGGTCCAGGGGCAATGCCACGTCAGTTTTCCGTCCGGTCACTCCACCCTCCTGAACCCCGGTGATCTGGTACTGATCCCTAACGGCAGTGCTCACGTGCTGGCCGATGAACCGGGCCGCCCGAACCCACCGCTGGAGACGGTACTTAAGGCGGTCGGATACGCCGGGGAGGGCGTGCTGGTGGTTGGAGACGCCGATGCGACCGCCTCCACCCAGATGATCTGTGGCCACCTGAATTTTCGCGAAGGGGCCGACCACCCGATCCTGCGGTCACTGCCCGAGTATGTGGCCGTGACCAATGCTAGGCGCGCGGCCGAGCCGTGGCTGGACGAGTTGCTGCGCCTCATTGCGCGCCGTCTGTTCGCGCAGGAGATTGCCTCAGCCACGGTGGTCACACGCCTGTCGGAGATCGTTTTCATCGAGTTGCTGCGGATTGGGGCCGAGATCAGCCCGGCGCTGGCCTCCGTGTTCCACGCCCTTAACGACCGCCAAATCGGGCAGGCATTGCGCCTGATCCACACACGCCCTGACGAGATATGGACAGTCGAGAGCCTGGCGCGGCAGTGCGGCATGTCACGCAGCCGCTTCGCCGAGCGCTTTGGTGAGTTGGTCGGAATGTCGCCGATGGCGTATCTGGCGGACTGGCGACTGCAGAAGGCGCTCGCGTTGCTGAGCGAGTCTCGCCACAGCATCAAACAGGTGGCGTTCAAATCAGGCTATCGCTCGCCGGCCGCGTTTACCCGCGCCTTCTCCAGCAAGTTTGGCGTATCGCCTAAAGGATATCGAACAAAAGTAGCCTAATATTTGCAGATCGTCCTGCATAACTATCATCACGTCCCAATATTTTGCCCTAGTATTGCCCTGTCGTCCCTGACCGTCTAGATTCGGATCCATCGCCACCGCGGCGACTGAACCCTAAATCGACAGGAGATTCGACATGATTAAGTCAACCGGTATAGCCCTTCTTACCCTGATGGGCGCCATCACCCTGAATCCGGCACACGCGGCAGAAGACGACACCACAGCCCTGTACCGTATCGAGCTGCATAACTTAACCCCCACCCAGTGGTTTAGCCCGTATCTGTGCGCGCTGCACGACCAGGGACTGCGCCTGTTTCGTAGCGGGCAGGCCGCCAGCACTGGTCAGGCGACGTTCGCCGAGGACGGCTTTCACGGCGTGATGGCCGATGAGCTGCGTCAGCACGCCGACGTGCACGCGGTGCTGCAAACGGCGGCCGGTCTAACGCCGCCGGGCGCCTCGCGAGTCGAGTTCATGGAGGGGCCAGTCGGCGCCAGGCTCACCTGCGCGGCCATGCCCGTCACGACCAACGACGTGCTCACCGTGGTTCAGCGAGTGCGCCCGCCGCGACGCCTGGATACCCCACGAGAGTACGAGAGCATCGAGTGGAATCTGGGGTCGGAAGTAAACAACTACTCCGCCGACGCCATGCCCGAGGACAGCGTCAACCTGCTGCCGGAAGGCCCCGACAACCCGGTGACCATCTCCGAAAACGTGGTGTTCGGACCCGACGGCCGTCCGGATGGCGTCCCCTCTCTTCTCAGCCCGTTTACTCGTGCGTTTATCGACGCAACCGGCACGGTGATTGCCGAAGGCACCATGAGCGTGTTCTCGCAATTCGTGGGTAGCGAAACCTTCCCCGCCGATGTTTATGGCTGGACCGGATCGGCTTCTCGCATCTCTGTGACGCGTGTGCAGTAACTGCGCCCAACGCGAACTAAAAGGAAACTCTGACGATGAACTTTAAAACGAAACTATTCGCGACGATTGTCGCCATCACCGGCCTCGGCAATACCGCCCTGGCCGCCGACTACACCCACAGTACGCCCGCAGTTCAGGGTTATGACGTGGTGACTTACCACACCGACAAGCGGCCTTTGCGCGGCAACGGTAACTACATAGCAACGCACGACGGTGTGACCTACCAGTTCTCAAGCGAGCAGAACCTGAAGTTGTTTCAAGCCAACCCGGCTCAGTATGTGCCCGCTTACAACGGCTACTGCGCCTTCGGCGTTTCGGTTGGCAAGAAATTCATCGGTGACCCCGAGGTCTGGCGCGTTATCGATGGTAAGACCTATCTCAACCTGGATGCCGGCATCCAGCACGAGTGGCTTAAAGATGTCCCCGGTCGCATCGAAACTGCCAACGGTCAGTGGGACAAGATCAAAAAGCGAAACCCCGCTGACTTGTAGGCTTAGGCAATATGGCGGCTACCCGGCCGCCATATTGCAACGCCGCCGACCCTGCCAGGGCAGAGTCTTCAACTAGTCTCCTCGCGGAGTCATCTGCTTGCGCCTCCCGCTAGCTCAGGTGCTTACCGAAAAAGGCGACCATCCGCTCCCACGCCAGCTGCGCGGCTTCAGGGTCGTAACGTGGCGTTGAGTAATTGTGGAAGCCATGCCGTGTGCCTGGGTAGGTGTGCATCTCAAATATCACGCTGTTGGCTTTTAATGCCGCTTCGTAATCCGAGCGCATCGCATTCACGCGTTGGTCGTCCTCAGCGTAGTGTATCTGCAGGGCCGCCTTGATCTGAGCGACCTTATCCGCCGCAGCCGCGCTCCCATAGAACGGCGCTCCGGCGTTAAGTTCTTCGCGCAGCTCGGTCGCCAGGAAGTTGGTGGTGCCGCCGCCCCAGCAGAAACCCGTTGCCCCCAGCTTGCCGTTCGACAGCTCGTGGGTTTTGACGAAGCGCGCGCTGTTAACCATGTCTTGGCGCAATTTTGCCTGGTCGAGCGTGCGCTGCATGGTGCGGCCATCGTCATCGTTGCCCGGATATCCACCGATAGGCGACAAACCGTCTGGTGCCAACGCCAGAAACCCGGCGACCCCGAAACGCCGAGCGACGTCCTGAACATAGGGATTCAAACCGCGGTTCTCGTGCATTACCAGCACAGCCGGGAACGGCCCCTCACCCGCGGGCACGACCAGATACCCTCGCATCTCCCCGGAGGTACCACCCGAGGAAGGATACTCGACCCAATTGGCCTTGACGCGCTCGTCGGTAAACAGAATTTCTTGAGCATCGGCGTAATTCGGCAGCAACGCTTCGGCCATCGAAAGAGCTGATGCAC
This sequence comes from uncultured Gammaproteobacteria bacterium, assembly GCA_965369325.1. Taxonomy (GTDB): domain Bacteria; phylum Pseudomonadota; class Gammaproteobacteria; order Steroidobacterales; family JBCBZW01; genus CBDUQI01. Next base: position 25,471 of record CBDUQI010000025.1, on the reverse strand, counting down.
CAGCGATCGTCAGTTGTGCAGCACGCTCAAAGAACTGGCGGCGATCGATGTGACCGTGACAATACTCATCATACAGCTCAAATACCTGATCATCGATTTGATCTTGTCTCATAGGACTCCTTCCTCGCTACATCAACGTATTTTCATATGATATACATGGCGGACGCTAACCTGTTGCCCTCACCTTAACACCTTTCCTTGCACCCAAATTGGTGCGCGTATTTTTGCTTAGTAGTTCCACATAGTACCGTCTTGTAAACGTACTACCGGATGGTAGCGGCGCTCGAAGCAGTAGCGCTTCGCTTCATTTTCATTAAAGTCCACACCGAGTCCAGGTCCATCACTAACGTGAAACATTCCATCTTCGTAGTAATGCTCAGAGGGAAATAGCGCATCGCACTCAGCTGTACCTAACACCAGGTATTCCTGAATACCAAAGTTGGGCGCCCACAAATTCATATGGCCTTGCGCGGCCATTGATATCGGGGAATGACTTGGCGCTCCGTGAAAACCGGTTCTAACATTGTGTAGCGCTGCAAGTTCGATTATCCGTCTAACGTGCGTAGGACCACCTGCATAGGTCACTGAGACGCGAATGAAGTCGATCAACTCCTCTTCTATCAACTGCTTGCAGTCCCACAATGAATTAAAAACCTCCCCGATAGCGATAGGAACCGTTGTGTGCTGCCTAATTAGCCTAAGCGCTGACTGGTCATCAGCTGGGGTCGGATCTTCCATCCAATACAAGTCGTATTTTTCTATTTCTTTGCCGAATGCCGCCGCTTCTCTCGGCAACAATCGATGATGTACGTCATGCAGTATTTTTAGGTCTGCGCCAAATCGTTCACGAATTTTCTCAAATACGGTTGGCATGTAGCGCAGGTATTTGTCGGTGCTCCAGATTTCTGTCTCGGGGAGCATGCCAAACTGCGTAATAAAGTGTTCGCGGTCATCACCCTTTGCTGCGATCCCGTAGCCTCCCGCAGGCATTCCCGGAATGCCACACTGCACTCGTACGGCCCTATAACCCAAGGATCGGTAATGCGCGATTGATTCCAGTAGATCGTCCAGGTCATGGCCGGTTGCATGGGCGTAGACTAAGGCCCCGTCACGGCTCTTGCCACCGAGTAACTGGTAAACAGGCAGACCTGCGATTTTGCCCTTTATGTCCCACAGCGCCATATCAATAGCACCGATGGCTGCCATCGCAACCGGTCCACGTCTAAAATAGGCGCCTCGGTAAAAATACTGCCAAATGTCCTCACTGTTGCGTGGATCTTTGTCGATCAAACAGGGAATCAAATAGTCCGTCAGAAACTTCGCCGGCAACGTCTCCCTGTTATTCAGGGTTGCGTCTCCCAGGCCATAAATTCCCTCGTCAGTCACTATTTTCAATGTGACGTAGTTCTTTCCTGGACCTCCGACAAAGACTTCAGCGCCCGTGATCTTCAAATCTGTTGCTCCATGTAACTGTCGCTAGCTAGAGAATTCGCCCGCTTAACTGCATCGTCGCCGTCAGCTGGCCGTCCAGATGTTCTGGCGGCCGCAATACCTTGTTACCGCGCGACCCAGCAACATCCCGCCTTTGGCGAAATCTTCATGACTGGATTCTTGGCGGGTTCTTAATGTCGGCAGCGTCGTCGACGTCCTCATCATCGCTATCGTGACCGGCGGGCACGTCTGTAACTGCCGAGAACAGCATAAAGCCCACCACAAACACCGCGGCACCACAAATTAGAAATACGAGTCGGCCCCACAATGGATTGGGCAAAGCCATCATTACCATGATCAGAATTCCCGCGATGGCAACCATTCGTCCAAGCAGCATGCGTTGGCGATTGTCCAGGTGCACATGATCGCCCTCGGCCTTGTGCAAAGGCGTATTAATGTTCGTAAAAAAGCGATCAACAGCCAACTCACGATCCTGCGGTAAGCGTTTATAGAAAAGTGTCGTCAGGCAGAAGAATCCCCCCGTTATGACGACGTGACTGATTAGGCTGATCGCGACAACCAAATCGACCCACTCTCGCTTGGTTAATTGTGAGGTCAGACCGAACCACTGTTCGATGTACTCTGGCCGCAGGACTACGGCGATCACATAAGATACTACTGCACCGACCAGCATCGTTGCCCATGCCGCCCAATCTGGTGTTTTTCGCACGAAAAAGCCCAGAAAACTGGGAATCATCTGCGGGAAACCTAGCAACGCGCTCATGTACAGCATGGCGTCGAACAGGCTTAATTCCTTGAGGGAGTTCAGGAACAAGGCCAGGGATACAATCAGTACGCCGAAACAAACTGACGCCACCCGCGATACGATCATCAAATTCTTGTCGGAAATATCCGGAAACAATACGGGCTGGATAAAATTCTTGACAACTATTCCAGCATTTCGATTCAGACCCGAATCAATGGAACTCATCGTCGCGGCAAACATGGCCGCTACCAACAACCCAATCATGCCTGCCGGCATGTACAAATCGACAAAGGCCAGGTACGAAGCTTCAGAGTAATTGCTGCCTTGCTCCGGGTACATGCCTGCAAGATCAACGCCGGAGCCCGCCATAAACCAGGCTGGTATGAACCAGATAATCGGCCCCAGGGTCATCAATACGCAGGCAAGTAGTGCTCCTTTGCGTGCGTGAGTCGAATCTTTCGCAACCAGGTATCGATAAGAGTAGATGATGTTGTTAGTCAGGCCGATTTGTTTTAGAAAAATACTAAAAGCCCAAATATAGAAAATGCTCATATAGTTGAGATCGGTGCCCGCCACAAAATCGCTTGGGAAATTGTCGACAATCGCAGTTATGCCGCCAGCATGATAGATGCCGACTACTGCGCAAGAAATAGTGACGGCCATGATGACGATCATCTGCATGAAATCGGATGCGATTACAGCCCAGGCGCCGCCGGTTACCGACATAACTATCACAACCAGCCCAGTAGCGATAATGGTCGCTTCCATACTGAAGTCGAATAGAGAAGAGGTAACGATCGCTAACCCGTTCAATCCAATACCGGCGGTAATTGACGTAGTAAACATGCTTACCCAGGCGAAGACCTGTTCGTTCTTGCTACCAAACCTGAGGCGTAATGCTTCGATGACCGTCACTACGCGCATTTGACGGAAGCGTGGCGCGAAATACAGATAGTTAAAAAAGAACCCCAGGGCATTGCCGACGAATATGAATGCCACGGCGAGCCCGTCTGTATAAGCCTTTCCTGCGGCACCTGTGAATGTCCATGACGAGAACTGCGTCATGAATGCGGAGGCACCTACCATCCACCACAGAACATTGCCGCCGCCCCTAAAGTAGTCACTGGTGTTCGATGTCAGGTTTCTAAATGCCCAACCGATCACTATTAGAAAGACGAAATAGATCAAGACAACGGACACGTTCAGATCCATACCTACGCCTTCGCAATCTTCTTGCTACCGCGGCCCCTTCGATCCAGCACGACAATTTTGTTCAAATCTTCGATTGTTCGCAAAAGTAACGGGGTTTCTGAAATTAGAATAATCTCATCTTCCACGGCGCCTATGTTATTCAGCAACGCCCGCTCGGCTCGCGCAGGCTCGCGATCCACAATGGCGTCTATGATTTCGCCATGTTCCTCAATAACCAACTTGCCTTGTCGGATACCGAACGAGCGTTTCAGATGACGAACTCTGTCCATTTCCGCCTTGGCGTCATTCATCACCTGCCACACGCCGGACAATCCAGCCACATCAAACAGACACCGGTGCAGCGACTCATCCAGTTGAAAGAAACTGACGTCGTCATCTTTTTGCAGCGCTTGTTCTTGCTCCGTTATGAGTGCGCGAAGCCTGACTTGGTCTGCGATACTGACGCCTTGGGTTGCCAGGCGCCGTACACACCCCACCTCCAATTGAGTGCGCACAAAACAAGCCTCAAAATATCGGTCAAGACTTATAGCAGTCACAAAACTTCCGCTTTTCGGGGCGACGTGCACGAGCCGCTCACGCGAAAGCCTGATAATCGCCTCGCGAACCGGCGTTTTGCTCACCTTGAGCACACTCGCCACTTCCTGTTCCACGAGCGCCGATTCCGGCGGCAAGGACAAATTGATGATTGACTTGCGCAACAACGCATAGACTTGCTCGACCAGACTGCCCACACCGGTCAAATCACTTGCCGCCAGAACCTCAGCCAGCGGGCGCACATCAAATGTGAGTTCTTTCATGCGGACTAGGGTAATATATTAGATACTCATTTGATATATTTCATTCCCGTAGCGGTTGCACCTTGAGATCTACAGTCATGACGCCAGAAACCAAATCAGTCTTGGAAAACACAAGTACCGCCAGCATTGCAACGCTGCTGTTCAAGCGCGGGCTTCGAAACCAGTTTGTGCAGAATGTTGGCCGCATAAACCCTCCCCGAGGGCGAATGGTCGGTCCCGTTTACACATTGCGTTACATTCCAGCGCGCGAAGACCTGAATCCTATTGAAGTATTTCGCGACCCTGAACATCCACAACGACGTGCCGTCGAAGAAATCCCCGAAGGCCATGTTTTGGTCATGGACTGCCGCTTTGATGCAAGCGCCGCTTCTGCCGGATCCATATTGGCCACGCGGTTGCAGGTGCGCGGTTGCGCCGGCGTGGTCACCGACGGCGGCCTGCGCGATGCGGAAGAGATTGCCAAACTGGATATGCCGTCGTTCTGCGCCAAGCCCTCGGCTCCAACGAACTTGACCAAGCACCAGGCATTGGATCTGAATGTCCCCATCGGCTGCGGGGGGGTCGCTGTGTTTCCGAACGACATTGCGGTGGGCGACGGGGACGGTGTGATCATCATTCCGGCCGAAATGGCAGATGAAATCGCGGCCGAAGCAAAAGAAATGGAACCGTATGAGGCTTGGGTCGTGGACCAAGTAAAAGCCGGTGCGTCAATTATTGGCCTTTACCCCATGAATGAGGAAACTCGCGCCCGTTACGAATCGTGGCTCGCCGAGCAAGGCTAGATAAAACTCCTGAAGAGGAAACCAACGGGAAAAATATGAATCAGAAGCCAAAGGTGTTGATTTGCGGAACAGGCTTTGCAGGTCAGGGCCACACACAGGCGTTCCGGGATGCCTCCGCCGAAGTCGTCGGAATGGTGGGCCGAACCGAAAAAGTCGTTTGCGAAGTTGCGGAAAAGCTCGGCATTCCCTATGCAGGCCTCGACTGGGACCAAGCGCTTCGTGACTGCGAACCCGATATCGTTTCGATAGGAACACCAGGCGGCGCCCATGTCGAACCGATAGAAAAGGCCATTGAATATGGATGCCATGTTTTCTGTGACAAACCGTTGACTGAAAGTGGCGAAAGCGCCAGGGAGCTTTACGAACTGGCTGTCGCCAAGGGGGTTAAAACAGCTTTCGCATCCAGCTTTCGTTATATGCCTGAAGTTCTGCACGCGAGGCAACTAGTCGCAGATGGAGCCATAGGCGAACCACTCGAGGTTGAAAGCATTTCCCATTTCAATCTGGAACGTTACATTCCGTTTGGCTGGTCGCATCGAAAAGACACAGGCGGCGGACGCCTTAACAACAACTTCACACATGTGCTGTCGATCGTAACCTGCGTCATCGGCGAAAAAATTCTTGCCGTCAGCGGTGAAGTACGAAACGACATGCAGGTGGCTCCTATCGTTGAGGGTGTGCACAACTTCAAGACGCGACGGGATTTCATTCCGCAAGACATCCATGATCCGAAACTTCAGTGGGCCGATACCGATGTCGAGTGGTCCTATACTGTGCTGGCTCAGTTGCAAAGCCGCTACCCTGCGAAATCTCCGGTTTCAGTATTGTGCAAACATGGTGGCATGCATCCCCGATTCAATGAAGATCATATTGTGTTCTACGGCAGCGAAGGAGCTATCTATATCAAAGGGCACTACGGGAGCGGCCCGTTGTACCTGAATGACGACGGCCTGGCCTGGCGTGAAGTACCACTACCAGATGAAATCGCATCGTCGGTACCCAACATCGCCGACGATACCCAGCGCAACTGGACCTATCTTGTTCGTGAGTTTGTCAAAGATATCAAGGGTATTCCGGTTTCTCCGTATCAGACGTTTAAAGAAGGAAGTCTCTACCAACAGATTATAGATGTGATTCGCAAGAACGATCGCTGGGTCGATGTGCGCCATCTTCAGTAGGAAGGCGATAGCATGATCTACGAATACATCGTTATCGCCGGTTACTTCTTGCTGATTGTAGGCATTGGTTTTGCCTTCAAAAAAATGGCCAAGAACTCCACCAGCGACTACTTTCGCGGCGGCGGAAGAATGCTGTGGTGGATGGTAGGCTCTGCGGCTTTCATGGCCCAGTTTTCAGCTTGGACCTTCACCGGGGCTGCGGGCAAAGCTTTTAACGATGGATTTGCAATAAGCCTCGTCTTCTTTGGCAATACGTTTGCCTATTTTTGCGGCTGGGCTTACTTTTCTCAGCGTTTTCGACAGATGCGGGTGGATACGCCGACAGAGGGTATCAAGCGGCGTTTCGGCAACCAGAATGAGCAGTTTTTTTCCTGGGCGATTATCCTCTTTAGCATTATCAACGCCGGGGTCTGGCTGAACGCCCTCGGTGTTTTCACGAGCGCCTTCTTCGAGGCAGACATCAGCATGACAATCATCGCGACCGGACTCACCGTGCTGTTCGTCTCGGTTATTTCTGGCGCATGGGGAGTCGTCGCATCGGACTTCATCCAAACGTTGGTTGTCGCGCTGGTATCGGTCGCTTGCGCGATCGTGGCGCTCGTCGCGGTTGGCGGGCCGGTGGAGCTGATCAAGAACTTCCCGTCAGGGTTTGTCATGGGCCCGAACATGAACTATGGCCTGTTACTTTTCTGCACATTCCTGTTCTTCCTGCCAAAACAGCTGATCACCGTAATGAATCTGAACGACTCGTATAGATTCCTGACCGCCAGAGATTCAGCTAATGCAAAAAAAGCGGCGCTCTTAACCACAGTGCTGATGGGTGTAGGCAGTATCGTGTTTTTCATACCGCCCTGGGCGACAGCCGTTTTGTACCCGGACGCCGCCGACGCCTACGTCGGTCTGGGTGGCAAGGCAGCGGACTCGGTGTATCTAGTATTCACAAAGGCCGTAATGCCGACAGGCACTGTCGGTCTGCTAGTTGCCGGACTATTCGCTGCCACAATGTCGTCCATGGATTCGGCACTTAATAAGACCGCTGGGATCTTCGTGCGCAGCGTCTATCAGCCCTTGGTCGCAAAAAAGGGCGGCGCGTCGAACGACAAACGACAGCTCCAGGTTGGAAAACTCGTCAGCCTCATTAACGGCGTCCTGGTAATTTTCACGGCCCTGTTCTTCCGCTCCTTAAAGGATCTCAGTCTTTTCGACCTGATGATGTCGGTAACGACAATGATTCAGATGCCACTTTTGATTCCACTGATGTTCGGAATGATTGTCAAGAAAACACCCTCCTGGGCACCCTGGGTTACCGTCGCTCTGGGTTTTAGCGTTTCGTGGTTGGTCGCGAATGTAATCACGGCCGACGTATTCGCGGCCTGGATTGGTATCGAAGAACTTACCCGGCGTGAGGCCAGCGAGTTAAACCTGGTACTGACCATCGGTGCACACCTATTTATTACGGCTGCTTTTTTCTGTGCGACGACTCTCGTTTACAAGGAAGAAAAAGATCCACACAGGCTGGAAACAGAAAAATTCTTCGTCGACTTTGAAACCCCCGTTGTTTCCGACGACAAGCAAAACGCGTATGACCGGCAGCAAAGGGAGAAGCTGGGAACGATGGTCATTATTATGGGAGCGGGTATGTCCCTGATGACGCTGATCCCAAATCCAGGCTGGGGCCGCCTGCTCTTTGCAGTTTGTTCTGCGTCGATACTGCTCACCGGCATGGGACTGAAGAAAAGCGCCCGCGCATCGGGTAACAGGCATTCAGCTAGTCGAGGATCTGCCTGATAGCCCGATCAACCACCGAATAATTCGTCGACTCTACGAAGCCAATGGAAAAGGTTTGCGCGGTGTTGAGAAACTTATCCTTGTTTTGGCGACCAAAACCCAACACGGTCATATAGGGCCTGCTGACGTAATCGTCCGGATAGTCATCGTCCTCGTGATGCAGGACGTACAACATACGGGACGAATCCTGGTCTCCAAAAGCCATCCACTCGGGGGAGGGCAGATCGCCAATAAACTGCTCTTCAATCGGATGGTATTCGTTGTCGGCAGAGGCATACCAATAATCAGTGGCATCCATTTCACCACCAGGCACTCCTTCATACTGCACCCAATATTTGTAACCTGGGCTAACTCTTTTCATCGTGAAGTCACAGCGATCGGGGTAGAAGTCCCACTGCCCCTGCCACTGGCCATTGCCTGAAGTAAATGTGATACGAACGTGTTGCCCGGACTCAATTTCGACTACCGAACTTGATGGATCGGTTCCAGCATTCATTGCATGAAAGTAGTTTCCATCCTGGCGATGAATTGCATTGGGGAAACCACGGTATTCACCTTTCCATCCCGAACCCTCTTCGCTGTGAAAGCCCAGCCAGTCCACGCCGTCCGGATCGAGCATGCTCGACAAGCCACCGCCTTCCTCTTCCAGGTAGTAGATCGCTGATGGAGTTGAAATAACGTACGCGGGCCCGCCCCCCGCAGATTCATCTGTGCCATGAGTGAATCGAACCGTTTGCTGGTCCTTAGCGAGGCACCCGCCAAGCCATAAAACTGATACGAGAATCAATGTCACTTTTTTCGAGAGAATGGTCATACTCTTATGATCAGTCTGACTTGTCTTTGTTTGCTTTCTCGCCGGTCTTCGGTATGGCACGAGTGCTCAGCCCCCCATGATTCGCTGCATGTAGCAACCCGGCAGGTATCGCGCATGTGACTCCGGCCAACGTCGAAAACTTCAGAATCTCTCTTCGCGATGTCATTTACTTTTCCTCTTCGCTCCTGAACGAGACCTGGCCGGCAGGTAGACGAGACTCATTACTGGTCAAATCTGGTTATATTGTAACCTCAGCCACGAACGAACTGGCGCATTGTGCGGGATATGAAGTTGATTTCTGCCAAATTGAGTTTTGCGGTAGTCTCCGCACTGTTGTTGTGTACGGCTTGCAAGGACGATTCGACAGTGGAGACCGGCAATAGCAGATCTTCCTGGCTATTGATAGACAATTTCGAATCGGGAGACGCACTCGAGAGCTGGACGAATATTGACGTGCAAAACGACACGAACCCCCATGTGCCCAATCCACAGATATCGGAGATTCGCCACGACTCGGGAACAGGCAATCAGTATATGCTGAGGAAACCTGCAGCCGATGGTGTGGTAGGAAATCGCAAAGCGATCGGATTCAAGCCTCTTCCGATTCCCGTGCAGGTTGGTGAGACATATACGTTTTATACCCGCATTAACGTCGAGTATTTTCCGAACAATCAGTCTTTCGGATTGGTTAACGTCCCGGCATCCGACATTCCCATACAGCACTATGATTCGTTCGAGCCGATGATCCGGATCACTGACAAGCAGGAATCGGATAGGTACAAGAACGATGGGGCGCTAATGGTCTTACGCGGTGAAAAAGCCTACAGCAAGATTGTTAATCCCGCGACAGGCGAGCCCGCGAAGCCTTTGCAACCAGGCGAATGGTACGAACTATGGTACGTGGTGAACAATGCCCGACGCGAGACCGGCGGACAGCGATACGATGTTTATTTGCGCGGTGGTGAATTCGAAACTCAACGGCTCGTATTCGAAGGTGCAGATTTTCGTATGCAGCGCACGTTGCCGCTAACGTACTTCATGGCCATCTCGAATACAGGGCCACACGACGCTCCGTATGGCAACGGCGGTATACGCTATGACGACATTTATATGGCGGCCGGGCGGACCTTGTTCTCTCCGCTGAAATAGGTCCTGCTGACACGGAGAAAGTGTCCCCTTTTTTGGAATGGCGCGCGATGTGCAGGATGCACGAGTACCGCCAAGCGCAGGGATGCGCAAAAGCGGCCCCGAAGTACGGGACACTCCAGATAAACAAAAAATGGCGCGCCCGAGAGGATTCGAACCTCTGACCCCTGCCTTCGGAGGGCAGTACTCTATCCAGCTGAGCTACGGGCGCTTGGCTTGTCCGGCGAATGATAGTCCCCTGGCTCCGGCAAATCCACCGGCACACCCGAGCTGAGGTAACGACTCACCTCCGCAACGCGTCGCAAGGGCTCATCGGTCTGTCGCATCCACCCGATTTCCCGGTAAACCGCCGATTTTGGGTGCTATTCTGGGTTAAGCATTGGATACACACGCCATCCGATGGACGGCGCGCGGGGAGACGAGCATGAAAAGACGACAGTTCATACAGTCGACCGTTGCCGCTGGTGCGGCCGCAACCCCATTGGCACGAGCACTGGCCGAGACCGGCGCTGGCACCGGTAAGCTCATCGCAACACCGCGTGACTACGAAGGCCCGTACTATCCCAAAGGCCCACGCAACCGCACCCATGACCTGATCACCGGCCCGCCCCGGGGCAAGGTGCTGCAACTGCGCGGTCAGGTGTTACGCCGGGATCGCACCCCCATGGCGGGCGTGCTGCTGGATATCTGGCAGACCGACATGCTGGGGCGATATCGCCATCCGGCGGACTCCAGCGATGGCGAGCGTTGGGACGACTTTTTGTACTGGGGCGAGGCGAGCGCTGACGAGCAAGGGCAATTCGCGTTCCGTACTTACGTCCCCGGCGCTTACGGCCGCCGCCCAGCCCACATCCACTACAAAGTCTGGCAGGCGCAAGAAGTGCTGCTGACCAGCCAGGTGTACTTTGAGCAACTTGGCGGCACGCGCAACCGGTCAATGTCTTCACATGGCGATGCGCAGCAAACCACCCGCTTGGTGGATGTTGATCCATCCACCCAACAAGCCAGTTTCCTCATCGTCATCTAGTGAGTGGCACCGGACACTTAACGGTTCTGTCAAAAGACAAAGCACGCATCACGTCGCAATAATCAGCATAAGCCTGTTACATAAGTGCTTTCGGGCATTCGTACTTAGTCAAATTACCCAACAGATCACGGTGCAAATGTGCGCTGGCCGGTAACTTTCCCTGCGCTATCCAGTGCAGGGGAGGCACCACCATTCACCAGAACGCGCTATACGCGGCGAGCAAGCCAGACAACGCCATTGTCCCGATTGGCCAGGCGAGCGAAGAGGGACCGCTGCAACTTCGCCAGTGGCTGATGCTGCTGGCCAATATGCTGCCCGGCTGCCGCACCGCGCGCCTCAATGTACTTAAGTACGGTACGCCAGCACAGGAGGAGCGTTACGAAAGTGACGCGAGCGCAGAGGTCGATCCGGAACAAACACCTCACCATCTGATCAGTTTTTTTCAGAATGAGCGGGGCAAGTTCGAGTTACAACTGAGCTTTATTGGGCTGGGTGTTGAGCAGGTAGATACCGCGCAGACCCTGATCGACTGGAACCTGCACGTTTTCGCGCTGCTGTATCCGCGCAATGAGGAACCACCGCCGCCGGCGCCGGCGCCGCCACCGGATTTGGGCGCGCTGATCCAGGCCCCTGACCCCACCAGCACCAGCGGTTATCCCAAAAGCGCGCCCGCACGGACGCCGCGTGCGGCCCGTATGTTCGTCATCTGTATTGCCATCGTCGGCACCGCCTTCGGCGGCTGGCTGACCCAACCCAGCGACTTTCACGTGGTGGCCGCTGCAGTGGTTGGCCCGGCAAGCCAGGATCGTATTTCTGCCACCACCTCCCGCTCAAGGTGGGAGCTGACGAGCAGCAACTTGCACAGCGCTGCGGCTGCGGGCTCGTTAGCGCTGGAGCTGGATACCTCGCTAACCCCACCCACCACTGTGCCAGCGACCGCCTCCGCCTCACCAAAGGGGGGTGAACAGCATCGCATCTTTATCGAACTTGCCCTGCAGGACAGCGACCTTATACGCCCAGGCCAGCTCGGCGTGTTTACACTCATATCCGATCCGGTCACTGATTTCCCGTTTACCCTCGGCGAGGTACAGGTGAGCACCCGCAAAGTGAACGGGCAGACCCGCCAGCGAATCAGCGCACTCGTTGACGACCCGCAGAGGCAACTGGTGAGCAAGGGCGGACTGAGCGGCCATGCCCGGATCGAGGCCAGCAGGCAAGCCAATGCCTGGGTGCTGTGGCGCAACCTGCGCAACTACTTCGGGCAGTAACACAACAATGACCGAGGCATTCACAAGCCACAGCGCGACCAACCCCACGCCCCCGCAGCCGCAGCCGATGCCGCCACCGCCACCGCCACCGCTGGACTTGGACGCGGTCGGGCGGTATTTGCCCAGCGGTGCGCTATCGCGCGCACGCACGCTGCTGGTACGCACAGGGCATCAGGTTGCGCGACTGGACGACCTTGCAAAACAACCTTCGCTAACGGGTCTGACGGGCGATGCGTTGTTACAGGCGCCCGCCTCGCTGACGGCGGTGGAAGGAGAATTTCTGCCGCTCCACGGCACCGGCATCCAACTGCTTAGCGGGACCGATGCGGAAGATGCGACGCTGGCGATTAACCTGCAGACCGACAGCGGCGTCTTTGTCGTAGAACCGGCAGACACGGGCGCCTCACTGGGTTGCTCCAACAACCTGCCGACCGTAACCGTGCACGGCACCGCTGAACAACTAAACGCGATGTTTTGCGGCGCTAACGAAGCGACCGTGTTTTTCCTGGCGGGCTACGATGACACCGCAGCCGCCCCGTTGGTCAGTTTGTGGATCGGCGAGACCGATGCCGCAATGGCCGTTAAGGCGCAGCGCGACGGCGCGGACCTCGCGCGTCACCTCATCCACATTGCCATCAGCACCGACGCCGCGCCGCCGGAAGGCCCTGCGGCACCCGAGTGGGGCGGCATCAGTACCCAGGATCAGGCGTTGATTGACGCCTTGCGTGCAGACGGCCACATCGATGAGCCGCTCACCGAGGAGGCGCCTGACCATGACGCCCTGCTGGCGCAATCCCTGCGCGAGGAAGGGCTGATCGACAACGACCCGCAACCGGCCCAGCGCGCCAACGACGACCACCAGATCGAGCAGGATCTATGGGACGAAGGCCTGCTGGAGGAAGCACCCGAGGATGACAATACGGATGACGTGGACAGAGCCGTTGAGGACGCGTTGCGCGAAGAGGGCCTGATTGAGGACGACCCAGAAGACGAAGAGGCTGACCAGGACCACCGGGTGGAGCAGGAGCTGCGGGATCTCGGGCTGATCGACGATGAGCTGCCGGACAAGGACGCTGTGGCCGACCAACAACTGGAAGAGCAACTGCGCCAGGAGGGGTTGATCGACGATGAGTCCACTGGCGCGGCGGACGCGGAGGCCATCGAAGCCCTGCGCGCGGAAGGGTTAATCGACTAAACCCTGCCGATGTGTTTGCACCGCGCACCTAAGCGCACCATCCACGCTACAATTGCGCACCATGAGCGCACAAGATCTAGACACCTCGCGACTGCAGCCTTATCTCGCAGAACGTATTCCCGATTTCGGTGACGACCTGCAGGCTGAGAAATTTGCCGGCGGGCAATCCAATCCCACCTTCAAACTCACCAGCGGCAATAAGCAATACGTCCTTCGCCGCAAACCGCCTGGCGTGCTGCTCAAATCCGCGCACGCGGTTGACCGTGAGTTCCGAGTGATAACCGCCCTGGCGGACACGGATGTACCCGTACCTAAAACCTACTTGCTGTGCGAAGACGACAACGTTATCGGCTCCATGTTTTTCATCATGGAGTATTTGGAAGGGCGCGTGTTCTGGGATCCCACCCTGCCAGAGGTGCAAAGCAACGCGCAGCGCAGCGCCATCTACCAAGAAACCAACCGTGTGCTGGCCGCTCTACACAGCGTCGACCCGGCAGCGGTGGGCTTGTCCGACTACGGTAAGCCCGGCAATTACTTCGGACGCCAGATTGCCCGCTGGACCAAGCAATACCACGCCTCGCAGACCGACCAAGTACCTGAGATGGAAACCCTCATCAACTGGTTGCCTGCCAACATGCCGCATGACGATGGCAGTGTGAGTTTGGTGCATGGCGATTACCGGCTGGACAACATCATGTTCCATCCAACCGAGCCACGCATTATCGCGATACTGGACTGGGAGCTGTCCACGCTGGGGCATCCACTCGCGGATTTGTCTTATCAATGCATGGGCTGGGGGCTGCCCGGTGTTGGCCGCATCAAAGGGCTCGCGGGTGTTGATCGTTCACAGTTGGGCATCCCAAGCGATGAGCAGTATGTGGCGAGCTACTGCGAGAAGACAGGCCGCGAGGGCATCGAAGACTGGGACTTCTACATGGTCTTTTGTTACTTCCGATTGGCCGCAATCCTGCAAGGTGTGATCAAACGCGCACAGGACGGCAATGCTTCCAACGCGAAAGCGGGCGAACTGAAGGCGATGGTCGGACCGCTGGCAAGACTGGGCACGAATCTGATTCGCTGACCGATCGCACATAAGCTGAGTACGGCATACCGACATCGCCCGCGGTGTACTGCATCCCCGAGTCCGGCGTGTGCGGTTACGCCCGGTTTAACGTCCGCTCAAAACGAAAGTCAGTCAGCAAATCCGCGCGCACGCCATCCAGAATTTCCAGTGCTGCCAGGTGCCCGATAATCGGCGCCAGGGTCACGCCGCTGTGCATCACCGCCAGATACATTGATGCCAGCCCCACCGGTCGACCAATGATCGGCAACCCGTCCACCGGTCGCGGTCGCCAGCCGATGCCGACCCGCTGCACTTTCGGTTCCCCCAGCGCTGGCACTAACCGTCGGGCCGTCGCCAGCACCCGTTGTGCATGCTGCGCCGCAAGCTCGGGGGTGGGGTAGACGTTCGGCCGTTGCGCCAGATGCTGCGCGTGCAGCGGACCGGTCGGCGCACCGGCTTTCTCGCCGATTACAATGCGGCCGTCATCCTGCTGATGCAGATGAGCGCCGGGGCCGTAGAGCACCGTGCCCAGCAGGGGCTTCATCGGTTCTGTGGTCACAATCACGCCGGGGGTCGCACGCTGTTTGAGCTCCAGGCCGACCATCGCGGCCAGCTCGCTGGTACCTACGCCTGCAGCCGCTACAGCCAGGTCCACCTCGAAGGTCTCGACGTTACTCACTACCCGCATGCCACTACGATGTGGTTGTAGCGCCGTCACCTTCGCCGGGGCCATCAAGGTAGCGCCGAAATCCACCGCGCATTGCACCAGCAGGCGCGTCGCAGCGGGCGCATCCACCGTGCCGTCCTGCGTGCAATGAGCAACCGGGGTGTCCTGTGGCAGCCGCAGGGCCGGTTCAAGCACCCGCGCCCGTCGAGCTGGGATCATCCATGTGGGCGAGCCAAAACGCTGCAGATTTGCGACGCCGTCAATCAGCTCGGCGCTGCCGGCTTGCGTGTCGTACCACTCCAGGCTGCCGCCCCAACGCACGGGTATCCGCACCTGCGCGGCCAGACGGTGATACTCGTTAAGCGAATAAGTGCTGAGCAGATGGTAACTGTGCGGCAGCTTAACGTAGGCCGCGTTAATCCAGGCAAAGGTGTTGCCGGAGGCTTGCGCGGCCGGGGCGTTCTGATCGAGGATGAGCACTTCGCATCCGCGGCGGGCCAGATAATAGGCGATGCTCGCGCCAACGATTCCCGCACCGATGACGGCCACCCGCTGTACCCGGGGCGCAGCAGTGCCCTTACCGGCATGCCCGCTCACCGGAGTGCCGGCGAGCACACGAGCGCTGCCGGCAAGCCCCGCCAGCGACAATGCGCGCATAAAAGTACGACGATCCATCATGGGCCCCCTAGGCACTCAACGCGGTGGCAAACGCCGCGCGGCGCAACCGCATGGGGATGCCGCTAACCTCACGAATGAAACTCAACATCCGCGCCGAGACCCTGCGCCAGGGCGTTGGTATACACCGTATGTGCGGCGAATAAATCCTGCGCTGTAACGCCGAGGGACTTGTACACCGTAATCTCCTGCGGGTCTGTGCGGCCGTTGATTTTCTGCCGCAACACATCACCAATCTCGCCGCGAATGTGGCTCGCATCAATGTCGCCCTGCGCAATGGGGATCGCAACATCGCCGCCTTCATTTAACAGCGACTCAAGTAAATCCGTATACAGCGCACTGGCGGCGATCAGCTCGCTGTCCGCCTCGCGGGCATCGGCGCGATGTGCGCCCACCAGATTCACGTGCGTGCCTGGTGCCACCCACGCGCCGTGCAGGATGGGTTCGCTCGCGGCCGTGACGGTGCTGATCACCTCGCACGCGGCAGCCTCGCGTGGATCGCGGGTCGCCGATACGCTCAACCCGGCGCGGGCGTTTTGTTGGTCGGCCAGCCACTGCGCCTTGGCGTAGTCACGCCCCCAGATCACTACCCGTTCAATCGGTCGCACGGCCGCGATTGCCTCGATGTGCGTCACCGCCTGCACGCCGGTGCCGAACACGCCGTGCGTGCAGGCCTGCGCTGGCGCCAGACACCGGGTGGCAAGACCGGAGGCTGCAGCCGTTCGGATCGCCGTCAGCGTCGCCCCCTCGATAACGCACAGCGGACTGCCCGTGTGGTGATCGAACAACGTAACAAAGCCCTGAATCACCGGTCGCCCCGCCGCACTGTTGGCTGGGTGCAGACTGAGTATCTTGGCGCCGTACACCGGCGGCTGCAGCGTAGACCCAGGCATCAGCGCAAAATGCGCGCTGTCATCGATCAGCGGCATCATGCTCCGCAACGGCACCTTAACGTCGCCAGCGCTGGCGGCGGCCATCGCGAGTGCCATCGCCTCAATGCACTCGTTCATCGGCAGCAGCTGTCGCACCTGCCCGGCGCTAATAATCTTCAATGTCATACTGCTCCCTACGATCTGCCCGTTTACCTCTACCTAGCATTATGCCGAATCTGGCGCATGAACAAGCGATGAGCGAAAAACACCGCGGGTACGTGTCTTGGGAAAAAGAAGCCGCGTTGTTGCACAAAACCTGCTCAATGCGCCGCAATCTGAGGGCGTAACTGAGCCGGTGCGTGCTGTGGTCGCTTGTGACCAGGCGGCGTAACATGAATTGCTTAGCTTAACGCACCCACTACGGCCCGCTGGCCAGAGGATGGCGCCCTGCCACTACGATTTCTAATCGAGCTGATCATGCTGGGCGCACTTTGGGGCGCCTCGTTTCTGTTCATGCGGATTGCAACACCGCAGTTCGGACCGGTCGCGCTCATCACCCTGCGCGTGCTGATCGCCGGGCTGGTGCTACTGCCGTTGATGATTCATCGCGGTGCGGCGCCGGCCATGCGTCAGAACCTAATCCCTATCGTCACCCTGGGCATCATCAATTCCGCTATCCCCTTTTCATTGTTGGCATTCGCCACGCTGACGCTGACCGCAGGCTTCACCTCCATCCTCAATGGCACCACGCCACTGTGGGGTGGAGTGCTAGCTTGGTTCTGGCTGCATGACCGGCTAAGCCCGATGAGAATTGCGGGGCTGCTTATCGGGTTTGTAGGCGTCGCGCTGCTGATCTGGCCCAACGTCGGCGAGGGGCCTGCGGGTTCGCAGCTCGGGCTTATCGCGGGTACCTTGGCAGCAGCGCTCTATGCGATCGGTGCTAATTTCGCCAAGAAACGGCTATCACACGTCCCACCGATTGCGCTTGCCACAGGCACCCAGCTTGGCGCTTTCGCCGCCCTGGCGCCGATTGCGATTTTCGTTTGGCCAAGCGAGCCCATCTCCGCCCTGGGATGGGTCTCCGTGCTGGTGCTCGGGGTCGCCTGCACCGCGGCCGCCTACATCCTGTACTTTCGGCTCATCGCCAACGTCGGGCCGGCCAATACCATGACGGTAACCTATCTGATTCCCGCCTTTGCCATGGGCTGGGGCGCGCTAGCGCTGGGTGAGGAAATTACCACCGAGATGCTGATCGCATGCGGCGTGATTCTGTTGGGCACGGCACTGGCCACCGGATTAATCTCCGGGCCCAAGTCAAAACCGAATCAGGCGTAGTCGCTAGCACTCAATCACGTTCACCGGCACTTCAATCACGTTGGTTGCCAGACCACCACGTGAGGTTTCTTTGTATTTATCCTGCATGTCGCGACCGGTGTCGCGCATGGTTTTTATCACTTTGTCCAGCGAGACAAAATGCTCACCATCACCGCGTAAACCCATGCGCGAGGCGTTGATGGCTTTAATGGACGCCATCGCGTTGCGCTCGATGCAGGGAATCTGTACCAGTCCGCCAATCGGATCGCAGGTAAGCCCAAGATTGTGTTCCATGGCGATCTCAGCGGCGTTCTCGACCTGTGCGGGAGTGCCGCCCTGCACTTCGGTCAGCCCGGCTGCCGCCATGGAGCAGGCAGAACCCACCTCGCCCTGGCATCCAACCTCCGCGCCGCTGATGGAGGCATTGCGCTTAAACAGCATGCCGATCGCGCCAGCGGTGAGCAAAAACCGCACCACGCCATCGTCGTTCGCGCCAATGCAAAAACGATGGTAATAGTGCAGCACCGCCGGAATAATGCCGGCGGCGCCGTTAGTCGGCGCGGTGACAACGCGCCCGCCCACGGCATTCTCTTCGTTTACCGCCAGCGCGTATAAGTTCACCCAGTCCAGAATCGTAAGCGGATCACGCAGAGCCGCCTCGGGTTGACTGGAAAGTTGCTCGTACAAATCGGCAGCACGCCGTCTTACTTTCAATCCCGGCATCACCCCGGTGCTCTGGCAACCGCGTTTAACACAGCCCTGCATCACGTGCCAAATCTCCAGCAGGCCTTCGCGAATCTGCGCCTCTTCCCGCCACATGAGCTCGTTGCGCAGCATCACATCGCTGATCTTCATTCCATACTGCTCGCACAACGCCAGCAGGTCCTCGCCCGAGTCAAACGGCAGCGGCAACTCAGTGGTGTCCTCGGCCACCACAATATTGCCATGCTCGTCCTCGTCCGCGACAAAGCCGCCGCCCACGGAGTAGTACACGCGATTGAGCAACGCTTGGCCATTGCCATCCAACGCAACAAAGCGCATACCATTTGGATGGCCGGGAAGACTCTCGCGTTTTTCAAAAATCAGATCGCTACGCAAATCGAAATCAATCTCCCCACGCCCGGCCAGCGCCAGAACGCCACTGGTGCGAATTTGCTCCAGCCGCTCATCCAGCGTATCCACGTCAACCGTCTCCGGCAGATCACCACAAAATCCCAGCGTTACCGCCTTGTGCGTGCCGTGGCCGCGACCCGTCGCCCCCAAGGAGCCATACAGATGGGCCTTCAGCGTCGATACCTGCTCAAGCACCCCCTGCGCCCGCAGAGCCTGCATAAAAGTGCCCGCGGCCCGCATGGGGCCGACCGTATGCGAACTAGAGGGGCCAATGCCGACGGAAAACAATTCGAAAACGCTAATCGCCATAATGGTATGTCCATGCCTGGGGCAGCGCCGAATGTGAGCGCGATTTGGCGTTTGTACGTTGGAACCCGGGAAAGATCAAGCAAGGCCCCAGGGCAGGAAACAGCCGCCGGGCCACATGATGCGCGGGTTGCGACTCGAACAGATTTCCCCAACGACAGCCGAGCGGGCAGTGCCCGCAGTGCATGTTGATGAGGAAATAGTTTATATTTAAACCTTCTATAGTCAAAGCATCTGGCCGATGGACGGAATCTGGCATGTGGCGTCCACCCGAACGTATCAAATATTCACCTCGCCCAGGGGCATGGCCCACCGCGCAAGCGGCCGCCAAATCCCACCTGTTCAGCCCCGTCCGTGTGGGGCCTGTGCAACTTCGCCAACGCACCTGGGTGCCGGCGATGGTGCCATGGCGGGCGACCGAAGAAGGCTTCATCACCGACGAGCTACTCGCTTGGTACGAACGCTTTGCCCAAGGGCGCCCTGGCGCCATTGTGGTGGAGGCCACCGGGATTCGGGATGTCCCCAGCGGGCCGCTGCTTAGAATTGGTCATCCGCGATTTCTGCCCGGATTGCGTGAACTGGCCCAGACGGTTGCCCGTGCCAGCGATGGCAATACGCGATTGTTCATCCAACTGATCGATTTCCTGCGCATCAACCGACGTGCGACGCCGGAGAAGTACTTCAGCCAGCACCTGATGATCACCGACGCACATCGCCGTGGTTTAGGCCTAGGTCTGGGTCTGGGTGATACGCAGATGGATGATGCACAAGTGCGAGCGGCGCTGGCCGGGCTCAGCGACCCGACGCTACGCACCGTGCTGACCCCGCGCGAGTACGATACTTATTCCATGGGCTATCGCGAACGCGTTAGCGATTTGCATCTGCCGCACATTCGCGCTTTACCCGGCGTGTTGCCTGGGCTTTTTGCCAGCGCCGCCGCGCGCGCGCAGGAGGCAGGCTTCGACGGCGTGGAATTGCATTACGCACATGCCTACACCATGGCCTCGTTCCTCTCCGGGCACAATACGCGAGACGATGGGTACGGCGGCGATCTTTCCGGGCGCGTGCGGCTGCCGCTGGAAGTGTATGCCCGGGTACGCGAGGCGGTGGGCGATGACTACGTAGTCGGGTGTCGCTATCTGGCGGACGACTGTATCGATGGCGGCATGACTGTCGAGGACGCCGCCTTTTTTGGCGTGCAGTTTGCCGCCGCCGGGATGGATTTTTTGTCCCTCTCGCGTGGCGGAAAATTCGAAGATGCCAAGCAACCGAAAGTGGGGGCCGCCGCTTACCCCTACACTGGGCGCAGCGGTTACGAGTGCATGCCGCAGTACATCTCTGATGCCACCGGCCCGTTTGGCCGCAATCTGCCGGCCACCGCACAGATCCGCAACGCCATTCGCAGCGCTGGCCACAATACACCCCTCGTGGCGGCGGGCGGCATCCACGGCTTCGACGAAGCCGAGCGTGTCTTGCGCGACGGCGAGGCCGACATTATTGGCGCGGCCCGCCAGTCGCTGAGTGATCCGGACTGGTACCTGAAAACCCGCCTCGGCCATGGCCGCGATGTGCGCGTGTGCCTGTACACTAATTACTGCGAGGCACTGGATACCCGTCACAAGCAAGTCACCTGCGAGCTGTGGGATCGCGAGGGCCTGGGTGAGCCGGGCCTGATGCTCTCGAGCGACGGCAAACGGCGGCTAATGCCCCCGGCCTGGCAACCGCCCCACCACGTGAGCGGCGGCGGCGAACAATCCGTATATGAAGCCTTCATCAATACCACCAGACAGGTGGCCAAGCGACCGTTCATCTACGCACCTGCCGAGGCGGCCAAACGTTACGCCAGCGGCGCCGTGTCGTATTCGTATGAACAGGCAGAAGCGGCGGTCCAACAGCTACGCAATGCGTACGCCGGACAACACCTGAGTGAGGGTGCTCGGGTGGCGATCGCGTATGACTCGCGCCCGGATGTTTATCTGCACCTGCTGGCGCTCAATTCGCTTGGCCTCAGCGTTGTGCCCCTGAACATGGGCAGCACCGACAGCGAACTGACGCACGTTCTCTCCCACAGCGACGCCGTGCTGGTGACCGGCGCCACACAGCATATTTCGCGGTTGGGGAAAATAGTCCATCCGATTTCAGCATGCCATCTGATTGATGCGCAGGGTTTGACCGCTGCTGCACTACCCTCCAGTGAACTGCTCAACAGTCGGCCCAACATGGAGGCCGCACTGATCTACACCTCCGGCACCACCGGCAAACCCAAAGGCTGCATGCTATCCAATGAGTACTTCCTGGCAATGGGGCGCTGGTACAACTCGCTGCAAGGTGCCTGTCAGCTAGACAGTCACGACCGGCTGCTGACCCCGTTACCGCCCAACCATATGAACGCCCTTTGCACCTCGTTCATGGGGGTGCTGATGGCGGGCGCATGTCTGGTACAGTTAGATCGTTTCCATCCTTCCACGTGGTGGCAAACAGTGCGCGAGACCCGAGCTACTATCGTGCACTATCTGGGTGTGATGCCAGCGATACTGCTGGCCATGCCGGAACACGAACAGGACAACATGCAAGGTCAGATAAAATTTGGCTTCGGCGCGGGAGCGGACCCGGCCCATCAGCAGATATTCGAAGAGCGCTTTGGGGTTGCGCTGATTGAGGCCTGGGCCATGAGCGAGACTGGCGCCGGCGCCGTTATCATTGCTGATGCCCCGCCCCGGCATCTGGGCAGCCGGTGTATCGGACGCCCGCACGCAAATATGGCGTTGCGGCTGGTCGACGAGCAAGAGCAGGATGTGCCGCCCGGTGAGCCCGGTGAACTGCTGGTACGTCATCGCGGCGACAACCCACGACACCAGTTCTTCAGCGGCTACTACAAAGACAGCGAGGCCACCGAATGGGGTTGGCGCAACGGATGGTGGCACACCGGCGATGTGGTACGCCAGGGCGAGGACGGCTCGCTGTTTTTTGTTGACCGACGCAAGAATGTGATTCGCCGCAGCGGCGAGAACATTGCGGCCGTCGAGGTGGAGGCCGTATTGCAACGCCATGCGGCGGTCGAGCAGTGTGCGGTATCTGCGGTCGCCGATGAGATGCGCGGAGAGGAGGTCTTCGCATTTATTGTCGCCAGCCCGAAGGTCGCCCAGACCGCCAAGACCGCCTTTGAAATCTTGCAATCGGCGCTGGCCGAACTCAGTTACTTCAAGGTTCCCGGGTACATTGCGTTTGTTGATGCCCTGCCGCTGACCGGATCGCAAAAAATACGGCGCGGCGAAGTTAAAAAGCTCAGCGCCAATTATCTAGCCGACGGACTGTGCCTGGACTTGCGCGCACAGAAGAGACGCCCGCGAAGGGCCGACGCGACGTGAGCACCGCCATGCCCTACGAAGGCGTGGCCATAGTCGCGCCGTATACTCAGCCTTACGAGCGCTACAGCGAGCGCAGTGCTGCCTGGTTTCTGGGCCGCACGCTGGCGGGTTTGTTGCAACAAACTGGGCTGAGGCAAAAAGACATCGACGGGCTGAGTGTCACCAGTATGTCGATGGGCCCGGATTCCACGCCGGCCATGGTGCAGCAACTGGGTTTGAGTCCGCGCTGGCTTAACGCCGCCCCGTTTGGTGGCGCCAGCGGGCCGATGGTATTGCAGCGCGCGGCGCGGGCGGTGCAAATGGGCGACGCAGATATCGTCGCGTGCCTCGCCGGCGATACGCTGAGCAAAGGTAGCTTTGCCGATGCAGTTGGCCGCTTCAGTCGATTCTCGATGGATGCCGCCTTTCCGTATGGCGCCGGTGGACCTAATGCTGTATTCGCATTGATCACGCAGGCGTATATGCAAACCTACGGAACCACACGTAAGCAGTTCGGGCAACTGTGTGTGGCTCAGCGCGCACATGGTGCGAACAACCCCAACGCGCTGTTGCGCGAGCCCATAACGCTTGAGGCATATCTTCAAGCGCGCGAGATCGTCTCCCCGCTGCACCTGCTCGACTGCGTGATGCCGTGCGCGGGCGGCGAAGGCTTTATCGTGATGAGCGAAACGCAGGCGCAGCAGCGCCAGTTGCCTTTCGTGACGTTGCGCGGATACATCGAGCGGCACAATGCCTTCGCCGATGATCCAGTGCAGTTGCGCGGCGGTTGGGCGCAGGATCGTGAAGCTCTATACGAGCAGGCGCAGACCACCGCTCAGCATCTGGATTTTGTGCAAACCTACGACGACTACCCGGTAATCAGCTTCCTGCAGCTTGAGGGGCTAGGGCTGTGCGAGCCGGGTGAGGCGGCCGAATTTTTCTCCGCCGGCGAGCGCATCCCGCACAACACCGGCGGCGGGCAACTGGCGAACGGCCAGGCCGGCTACGCAGGCGGTTTTGTCGGGACCGTGGAGGCGCTGCGCCAACTCACCGGCAACCCGCTGGGTCGTGCGGTAGACAATGCACACGTCGGCCTGGTCAGCGGCTACGGATTTGTTAACTACGATCGGGGCCTGTGCACCAGTGCGGTTATCCTCGATAGGGGCAACACATGAGCTTGCCCCCTGCCTTCGATAATACCCGGGTCGCGCGCCAAGCGGCCGCCCACTCGGTGGAGAACCGGTTAGTGCTGCAAGTATGCGGCAACTGCACGCGTGTACAGTACCCGTATCGTGAGGTGTGCGAACATTGCCTTGCCGATCAGCTTGCCTGGCAAACGGTGGATGGCAGTGGCGAGATCGTCAGCTCGGTGCAGGTGCACGCGAGCACGCATGCGTTCTTTCGAGAGCGCGCACCATGGCACGTATGCTCGGTGCGATTGGCAGCAGGGCCCACTGTCATCGCGCATTTGCAACCGCCCAACATCACCGCATCCACAGCCCGCATGCCACGAGCAGGCGAGACGGTAGAAGTTATCCAGGTGATGGTCGGACCACAGGCCTGTGCACTGGTGGCACACGCGCGGGGAGATGAGGGTGAGTAATCCGATTGCATTGGTGACGGGTGGCAGCATCGGCATAGGCCGCAGTATTTGCGAGCATCTGCTTGGCGCCGGCTACACCGTGGTGAACTTGTCGCTGACAAAAAGTGAGCTCAGACACCCGGCGCTGATCGATCACCCGGTGGATCTGACCGATTTGCCTGCCACCGCCGCTGCGGTGAAAACTCTGGCCGACGAGCACGAAATTACCACTCTTGTTCACAACGCAGGCGTTATCCGCCCGGCGCTCATTGAGGACGTGCAATTGCAGGATGTGGAACACCTAACGCAACTGCACGTACAATCGCCTATCGTGTTGTTACAGGGTGTCTTGCCCGCCATGAAACGGGCCCAATTCGGGCGCGTGGTGGTGATCTCATCGCGCGCCGCACTGGGGCTCGAGACCCGCACCGCTTATGCCACCACCAAGGCCGGGCAACTGGGCATGGTGCGTACCTGGGCGCTGGAGCTGGGCCAGCACGGCATCACCGTGAATGCCATCGCCCCAGGCCCGATTGTGACTGACATGTTCACCCGTGTCGTGCCGGAGCACAGTGACAAGGCGCGAGCCATCGCGCAATCCATCCCGGTCAAGCGGCTGGGCCAACCGGGCGACATCGCGCACACAACCCTGTTCCTGGTATCGCCGGACAGCGGATTTATTACCGGGCAGTGCTTGTTTGTCTGCGGCGGCGCCAGTCTGGGATCACTTGCGTTGTAAGGACTGAATGACAATGACGTACAACAATGAGCAGTTAGCCGCATTGATTCGCGACGACAGCGTACATCGCAGTGTCTACACCGACCCTCAGATTTTTGCGCTGGAGATGCAACGCATCTGGGGGCAGGCGTGGGTGTACGTGGCACACGAAAGCCAGATTCCGCAAAAGGGCAGCTACTTTACCACCACGCTCGCGCGCCAACCGGTACTGCTGGTGCGCGAGAACGATGCGCAGTTTCATTTATTCTTTAACCGCTGCGCACACAAAGGCGCAAAGGTGTGCGAGTTGCCTTCAGGCAAAGCGCCAGTGCTTCGCTGTGGCTATCATGGCTGGACCTACGGCACCAACGGTGTATGCAAACACATCACCGGCGGCGATCAGGCTTATC
>CBDUQI010000024.1:0-41981 GCA_965369325.1 uncultured Gammaproteobacteria bacterium | reverse complement strand
CCATGCCAGGTGTAGTCCAGGCCATCCACCTGCTGCGCAAGAAACCACTCCAGCACGTCGTACGACAATGCGGTTTGGCCACTGAGTGTGCTGCGGTCGTAACGCCGCAGCATATCCAGCGCGTCTATCAGTTTGGCGTTCGATTCCAGCGTGCGCGCGGGCGAGTAGTCATCCAGCCGAGCATTGTGTTTGCGCAGGCCAACTTGTTCGAGTAAGCGAATGCTGCTCAGCATCTGGGGACTGTCGAGCGCAAATTCAAGAAAAACCTTCTCATAGAAGATTTCTATCTTGACTGGTTTGAACCAGATGACATTAATCGCCAGTGCTGCGACCGCGACGAGCAATACTAACAGCCCCAGCCCGAGCCATCGGAGTATTTTGCGCATGACTAACCTCTGCGGCACATCAGGGTATTTGTTGAAGCCTCTTGTAAGCGGGCCAGCCCTGACGCGAGCCAAAGTCGTATTGTGCCGTATTCGCGAGACAGCGGCTAGTCGACCTATGCGGCCGAGATAGGGACGAACCTTGCGCTGGCGGGCGTGCTTGGGCCGGGGCAGCCCTACCGCGGCGATAGACCCCCAGCGCCACGCCGGCAATCCGTGGGCTGGCTGCGGAGAGTTGACTAGCTCAACACAGGCCGAAGCCCCGCCACCGGCCTTCGCCCACCGGGTGTCACGCGCGGCGAATCAGGTGACCGCCGGCCACAACCATCCGAACACGCCGCCAGTGAGCAATCCATACATCAAAGCATCACCCAGGTGTTTAGCTATATTTGCCCAGGGGCGTCCGAACCAAATTCCGTCTGTAATCACACCAAACCCATGCGCGATAAAGGCCATTGCGCCGGTGACGCGAAATACCTGCAGGTAGTCCGTCCCATACCCCATAGTGCGGCTGGCCAGATACGCAATCACCGTGCCCATCAGCAGAAAAAACATAAACGTCGCAACCAGCTTGCCGCCCATTACCGGCATGCCGTTGGGCAGCACGGTGATAAACCCCACCGGGCCATCCACATATTTCTGCTTGCCCGCGTCGGTTTTCATGTCCGCAAAATCCGACAGATGCGGTATCACGTATTGGCCCGGCGCGAGGCGTTGCTGGTTGAGCGTCTCACGTAGTGCTTGCTCATCTGCCACCGGAGCGAAATCTTTCTTGTGATGTGGCAATACGGTCCAAACCAGCGCCGACAGCATCCAGACGAACACCGCGGATAACAAGATAGGTAACCATAGTTCAGCAATCGAAGGCATATCCCCCCCCCCAAAAAAAGTGGATTCAGGTGCGAATCCTGACCCGCCATCCCGGCGGGCCAGGGCGCACTGGTATTATTGCACTTGCGGGGGAGACTCGCTAAGGCCGTGACGGCGCGCGCGATTCACGTTCGAAAAAATCTCGCGCACCCCGGGCTGCGCGAATATTTGTACCAGGTTGCAGGTGAGTTTACGCGACCAGTTGGGATGCTCGGTGTAAGTGCCGGGCACGTTGACCGGTGAGCGCATCTGCAGCAGATCCTCGAACGCGACAGCCATCAGCGAACACGGCGATATGGCCAGGAAGTGATGTATCGCCACGCACAGCGCCCACGGGGTGGGCGCCTGCGAGTTCTCCGCCAGACTCTGCTGCAACGCCTGCAACTCCGCAGGCGGCAGATGCGGCGCCAGCGCGCGCAGTAATGCGTGCCGTTCAGCGACGCGCCGGGCCGTACACTCATCGCGCAACTGCTCGTTCGGGAACATGTCCAACGATTCGCTCAACTGCAGATCCAACCCTTCCCACCAGGCACAAAAAGTGGCCAGGTCGTGGGTGGTGACCGTGCACAATGCCTGCTGCGGGTAGGCCTCGGACGGTTGAAACTCACCCGCGCGATCCTGCTCAAAATAGGCGACCCGATAGGCGTAAACTCCGTTGTCATTCAGCGGCGCGCGAATTTGCTCGGGCACTACCCCCAGATCCTCGCCGATCACCATGCAGCGATTGCGCTGGCTCTCAAGTGCGAGGATGCCGAGCAAATCCTGCAGCGGGTAGCCCACATAGGCGCCATCGCTGGGGGGGCTGCCCTGCGGCAACCACCATACCCGCAACAATGCCATAACGTGATCAATCCGCAACGCGCCGCAGTGGCGCATATTCGCCCGTAGTAGATTGATAAAATCGCGATAGCCCCTGTTTTTCAGCGCAAACGGATCCATCGGCGGCAAGCCCCAGTCCTGGCCCTTCAAAGCGAGCGGATCCGGCGGCGCGCCCACCCGCATCTGCAGGCAGTACAACGCCTGATTGGCCCAGGTCTCAGCACCGTTGCTATCAACCCCCACGGCCATATCGCGATATATCCCCACACCCATGCCGGCCTGCAAAGCGCTGCGCTGGGCAGCCGCTAGTTGTTCATCAGCGAGCCACTGCAGGTACTGGTAGAACTGCACCGCTTCTCGCTCCCGCTCAGCAAAGTCACCGGCGGCGCGGCCACGCGGATCGCGAAATTCCTGCGGCCATTGCTGCCAACCGGCTTTGCCAGGATCGCGCGAGTAAAAGTACTCGTGCAAAGCGTCATACAGCGCATGCAGGTATAAGCCCTCACCTAGCTCGGCTACGTAACGCTCAAAGGCCTGCGCGCGACCAGTGGTACGGGCCAAATGCCGCTCGCGAAAATGCCGATAAAGTTTGCGCAGCACCGGTATTTTCAATGCCGCCACCTCTGCGTAATTCACATGCGGTGCCGTACGTGTCTGCTCCAGCCGCTGGCAGAAACCGGGGCTTGCGACCAGGGACTGCGCCCCCTGGCAAGTACCGTACTCCGCCACCTTGGGCACCGCGATGTATAGGATATTCAGCTGACCGCGACTAGACGGGCTGTACGGGCTGTTGTGCCCAGGTTTGCTGGGGAATAGTGCATGCAGCGGGTTCAACCCGACGTACTCGGCCCCCTGATCAGCAGCCATTTGTACCAGCACCTCTAAATCACCCAGATCGCCGATACCCCAATTATCCTCGGAGCGCACGGTATACAGCTGAACAGCAACGCCCCAATGGCGCTCCCCCTGCGCAAGCGATGGCGGTTGGTAACAACGCTGCGGGGTGACGATAAGCCGTGCGCAGGCCAGCACTGGGCCGCCGTCTATCTGCAATTCGAAATCGTGATACCCCACCGGCAAAGCGGGCGGCAACTGCAACAGATAGCGCCGATATTCCTGATCGCCCACCACCCGATAGGCTTTGGGCTGACGATCTCCGAGCAATACCCGCCCTTCCATCAGCTCGCCATTCTCCAGCGCAAGCTCCCAGATCATGTGTTGATGGGTGACGGTAAGCGGCACCGTCAGGCGAAGCATCGCCGCGCGATCCTCGCGGATGACCGTGACCGGTTCCAGCACCTGTTGCCAGCCCGTCTCACGCATGACCCGCAGCGATTCACGTACCTCGTTGTCGCTGCGGGTGTTGTGCCCCAGGCTGCTCAGCAGGGCACGCTTGGTGTGCTGGCTAATCGGGATCATCTGCGAGCGGTAATCGCAGTACTCGGGCGCGATACCACAGGCGAGCGCTAACTGATCCAGGTCATTTATCTCTGATTTCATCGTGCCCCACTATAAACAGCGCGCCGACACCGCGGCGTTAACGGGGTTCCAGAACCCCAAGCTGCACGTGGGCGGGTAACTTGAGACCGACGCGGCGCGCGCAGCCCCCCCAGCTGCCGGCTTCCACCGGCATTGGCGGCTCCGGCGTAAGTATGCCAGCCACCGCAGCGCCCTCACCGGCGCGATCATTGGCGGCCCGTTCTGGCCGACGGTGCGGCTCAGGTTATCTTCAGCGACCGGAGCACCATTCACACGGGTTAGTTGGGTGGTTTTGGAGGTCATATCGCATCGCCTGTGTTATCACACTCAAGTGATATGATATCCCCAGGCTATGCATAACAAGAACGCATTGTTTCTCTTATTTCGACACACAAAAACTATCTAACGTGTTTACAGACGCTGCCAGAGGAACCCTTCCTGCCGCCGATACACCACGCCCAGCGCGCGACCATAGGCAGCGTCCGCATCGACCAGGCCAAAATGACGACTGTCCATGCTGTCGCCGCGATGATCACCGATCACCACCACGTATCCCTCGGGCACCCGTTGCGGTCGGACGTTGGGTCCACCGCCGTCTGCCAGATTCAGCCTCGCGATACGCTCGCCAAATACCTCCACCTCAGCATGAGGCCCGTCCGCCAGCGCGCGCCCGTTGATGCTCAAGCGCCCATCGCTCACCTCGATACGATCACCGCTGACAGCGACCACCCGCTTGATCAGGCGAGTACCGTCTTTGGGCGAATCGAACACCACCACCTCGCCGCGAGCAGGCGTGCCCTGATCGATCAGCTCCAACCGCGTGAACGGCACCCGCACTCCATAGGCCATCTTGTTCACCACCACATGATCGCCGGGCACTAGGGTGTGCTCCATCGAGCCGGTCGGCACAAAGTAGTGATCGGCAAACGAAGAACGGGCGGCGAGAATCAGCGCGAAAAACAAAAAGGTCCCGGACCAGTCCGCGATCCATTGACGAACGCTTTGCATAATGGCGGCTCCTATTAATATGTTGTCCGTTGTTCTATCAGAGACAGCAGTCAGCGAAAAAGGTTTTCCCGCGCGCCGCGACTGCCCATGACGTTGCCGCCACCAGCGGACCGCCGACCAAACGGCCACATGAGGATTGTGGCATGATGTGAAAAGTGGCCGTGCGCCAGTGAGCATACCTGTCGCTCGACACCAAAACAGTCGCCGCAAAATAACATGAACAGGAGCTGATTGTGAGCCGTCTACACATCCACAGCATCGCGGCACTTACCTTGGTACTCACACCCTGGAGGCCGGGCCATGCCGAACCGGTTTTTTTTACCGAAAGTGAGTTGTACACGTTGGTGGGTGTGGAGCAAGCCGCGTTTGATACAGGCCAGCTTATGCAGCGCGAACTGATCCAGGTGGTCAATGATGAGGACGATTTATCGTTCCCGTTGCAGGCCTCTTCAGATGCTGATCTGAGCCTTGCCACGATGGGTGCGCGACTGCTAAGCGGCGGCAGCTTCCTTGCCGCAATGGCCGCCACCACTACGCAACTGGACACGCTTCGTTTCGCCCCTCTCGTGAGCGAACTGACCTTACCGTACACAATAGCAATAGATGGGCGCGTGCTCGGTTCGTTCACCGGTGAGCCGATTGCTTTCCCACCGTCGGGAAGCATCTTTTGGGGTTTTGGTGAGAATGCTCAATTCGTCGCCGACGGCGCTTATCATGTTGTGACCCCCGAAGAGGGTGTGATGGATGGTGTCAGGGCCAACACCCGCCCGCACGATTTCGGGCGCTTGCCGATCGGCCATGGTGAGATATTTCTGGCCGATCTGTTTGACGGCGATCTCAGCGAAGACGGCGTATTTGAGTACACCGGTTCGATTACCCTTAGCCCAGGCATGACCGAAC
Organism: uncultured Gammaproteobacteria bacterium; assembly: GCA_965369325.1. Classification (GTDB taxonomy): domain Bacteria; phylum Pseudomonadota; class Gammaproteobacteria; order Steroidobacterales; family JBCBZW01; genus CBDUQI01. The sequence goes on along the minus strand of CBDUQI010000024.1, from coordinate 36,522 downwards.
TGGCCGTGTATATGTCGCTCGGCATGCAGTTAACGTCGGCGGGAGTAGATGTGAATTTCTCCAACGCCGTGAGGATGCAGTTTGATCCGATTCCCGGGTTTTCGTTCTCGCGTTACTCGCAGGAAGATTTTGGCGATGATGATGCAGACGGTGTGATCAACTCAGAGGACAACTGCCCTGAGGCGGTGAATGCAGATCAACGTGACACCGACCAAGATAATTTCGGCAACGCGTGTGATCCGGATCTGGACAACAACTGCTTGGTCGATTTCGCCGACCTGCAAATTTACCGACTGGTGGTATTTACCGCCGACGAGGATGCCGACTTCGATGGCAATGGCGCCGTTGACCTGCTGGATCTTTTGATAATGAAGAACATGTTTTTTGGTCCGCCTGGCCCAGGGGCGCACGATTTTTCGTGCGACACGCCCGCGCGTTGACACGCTGTGACTGAGGGTTGTCGTGCAACACAGCACGCGCTCAAACATTAGCTTCCCGTGCACGCTAACTAAACACGGGAGAATTGTTGGGTATACTGAGCACATAAGCTACTAGAATCTTTACATAACATCCTAAAGGATTCTGACGGTTGTTTGTATTGTTGAGGGGGAATATCCGGTGAAGTTACCAATGCTATCAGCGCTGCTGCTTGTCTTGTTAGGCAATGGTTCCGCGGCAGTTGCTCAGACCATCGTCGAAGATTTTACATCTAGAAAAAACGTGGATGATGCGCGCACCACCGCAACATGGGACACCATCAATGCGCAGGTTACACTGGGCCCCACACGCGGGCGCTTTGGTGCGCTGTTCACAGACCAAGGTCCCGATGTTGAACTCAGTGGGGATGCGAACGATTTCCCCAGGGATCACGCAATCGCAGATCTAAACGGCGATGGAAGGGTTGATGCCATATACATCACGGACGATGCCAATCACCTGTTCGTCACACCGCCAGGTTCGGAGTTAGCGGCGGCCACCTCACGCCCGCTGAACGACAACTACTTCATCGACGCGGGTACTGTCTCTGTCGGTGACGTCGACAACGACGGGGATGTCGATATCTTTTTTGGCTACAACGACAACTACTCCAATGACCAGCGTAGCTTCTTTTACATTAACGACGGCACTGCGCAGGTGCTGGCCGACCCGCCGCAGGAAACTGAGGTCGCGCTGGTTACCGATGTCATCGATGATTCCGCCCTAGCGGACGTCAATGGCGACGGCCGACTTGATCTATTACTGGCAACACGCAATGCCGGCCCGATTTACTATCTCAACGACGGCCAGTTGCCAGTATTCGGTAGCAGCGAGCGACATCTGCTTGGTAACAATCGCACATCATTCGACAAGTTGTTTGTTGCGGACTTCAACAACGATGGCCTGATGGATGTTGTTGTGCGCTCGACAACCACGTCGGTCGGTGCTTTCCTGCATCTGAACAGCGGTAGCGCCGAGCCGTTCGCCTCCTCCGCCGCCGGCACACTCATCGACGGCTCCACCCTAGGACGGGTGACCGCTATGGGTGACGTGAACAACGATGGCTTCGTCGATCTCGCTGGCTGGAGCAACTTCAGCTCTGAATCACTCATCTATATCAACGGTGGCAGTACGCTCTTGTTTGATGCCGCGCCAACCAGAATCGAGCACAACTTTTCGCCGGATATCGATCGTGCGATGACAGACGTGAACGGCGATGGGCTGATCGATCTGCTCACTATCGAATCGGGCAGCCTCACCGCATTTATCAACGCCGGCCCGCCTTCATACCTGAGCGGTACAGAACAAACCATGACCGCCGGTTTTATCCCCATCGTATTGGGCTTTGCAGATATCGACCGGGATGCCTTGCCAGACTCTGTATACCGCACATCGCAGTCACCAGAAGGGTTGCGCATACATTTCAACCAGCAGGTGGATAGCGCATTCTCTAACAGTGCAGCGCCTATCAACTTTGGCGGCGGCGCGAGCATCACGCAGGCAATTGCCATCGCCGACATTGATCAGAACGGCGCACTGGACGTGGTGACGGGCGAGGAAGGCGAAAACTATGTGTACATAAACAATGGAGCGCCGTTGTTATCGGTCGGCGTGTCGATTACCCAGGACACCGATGAGACGCTCGCAATCGCGGCCGTTGATGTGAACGGCGATGACTTCCCGGATGTGATCGCGGCAAACGCTGGCCTGAACCGCTGGTATCCGAATGAACTTGGAGACGGGCCGTTCCTTCGCGTCGACACAGGCGTGCCCATTGGCGTGCTACAAATGCAAACTCAAGCCGTGGCCGTCGGTGATCTGAACGGCGATAACTTCCCGGATATTGTGATGGGTAACAACGGGCAGAACTACCTGTATTTTGGTACCGCAGGAAGCACGCCTTTCGACAGCAACAGCCCCGCGACGCCACTGGGCGCACTAGAGGCGAATACTCGCGATATCGTCATTAGCGACTTCGACGGTGATGGTGACGCCGATATCGCGACCGCAAACCTCGGCTTGAATTATTGGTATCGCAACAACGGCACTAATACACCGTTCTCCGCGCTGAGCGAGGCTCAACCACTAGGATTGGATGATGATGACTCCTATGGCATGGCCCTCGGTGACATCAATTTGGATACGCTACCTGATCTGGTTGTGGCCAACAACGGACTCAACCGATGGTACCAGGCACTTGCGGCCCCGCTTGCATTTGATCCTGAGGTTGATGGTTTCTTGTTAGGCGTGGAGTCCGACGCCAGCCGCGCAGTAGTCATCGCGCCAGACCCATCAGGCGCAACCGTAGTTTTCGCCAACTCACAAGGTGCCGCGCCCTCGCTGTATGCGATTACCGAGCCCACCGGCCAGGAAGGGCTGGTCGCGATACGCTTGTCCGAAGAGTCTTTCGCATCCACGAGTATCGCACTTGGAGATATTAACGGCGACAGTACGGGGGATTTGGTGCTCGGAAATTTCCTGGCGGCTAACCAAGTCGTACTGGCAGCAAGCGATGTTGCGGTAACACCGGTGCCCAATACCTATAATTTATTTGCCAACACCATCCAATCGGGCCCGATCGCTGGCATTGACGAGGCAATCACGGGCGTCGCATTGCTGCCGGATCAAACCCTGCCGCCCAATACCGGCGCGGATCACTACGTTGGCACCAACCCGGACGCCATGACGTTGGCCACGCCTGGGCTGATTGTTAGCTTCGATGAGCCAGGTGAGAATTTGTACTGGCGAGCGCGCCTGCACTCCGCTTCACCGGCGCTAACACCGGTACTAAATTCGATGAGTTTTTTGGTCAACCCTCAGGATTCGGACATCGACCGTATAGCGGACGCGAGCGACAACTGTACGTTGGCGCCTAACCCGGAGCAACGCGATGTTGATGGCGATGGCTATGGTGACATTTGTGATGCCGACCTAAATAACGATGGGACGACCAATTTCGCCGATTTGGAGATATTCACTCAGGTTATCTTTACCTCATCTCCATCGGCCGACTTTAATGCCGACGGCGTGGTCGACTTTGCCGATCTGGCGGTGATGAAACGACTGTTCTTCACCGCTCCGGGGCCGGCCGGATCGTTGGAAAGCGAGTAAACATGATAACCGCACACAGCGCAACGACAATGAGAATAGCGAGCGCCACTAGAGCATGCGCAAATACCATTCGTAGTCCCGATTGGTCACTTCCCGGTGAAACTTCTCGCACTCATCCAGGCGCAGCCGATAGAACACGTCGTGAAACTCGGGCCCGAGATAACTTGGCAACACGGTGCCGCGCTCGAACACCTCCAACGCGCGTGACCAGCGCACCGGCAGGGTAATCTCGGGGTCGTACTTCTCGCTCATCCGCACCATCGGGCCGGGGGTGTAGCTATTTTCGATGCCGTAGTGAATCCCGGCCAGTACCGCCGCCATGACCAGATACGGGTTGGCGTCCGCGCCTGCGACGCGATGCTCAATTCGTTGATTGCTTGCATCGGCAAGCGGCAACCGCAATGCGAGCCCGCGGTGGTTCTGCCCCCAGGCCGGCTCGGTCGGCGCGTAGTGCCCCGGCACAAAACGGCGATAGCAGTTAGCGGTGTTGGCAAAAATGGCCATGCTCTCTGCCATGGTGGCCTGCAACCCACCGATCGCATGCAGCATCACGTCGGAGATTGGAAAATCAGGATCAGACTCTTCGCTATCGCCGTTCAGCACGTTCTCGCCGTCTTCGTTCAACAAACTCACATGAATATGCATGCCGCTGCCGGAGAGCTTGTCGAAGGGCTTACCCATAAAGGTCGCCGCGTAACCGTGTTGTAGCGCCACCTGGCGCACGGCCCGGCGCAGTAACACGGCCTGATCGCAGGCCAACAGCGGGTCGTCCACATGGTGCAAGTTAACCTCGAACTGGCCGGGAGCATACTCCGAGGCGATGGTACTCGCCGGCAGGCCTTGAATCGCGCAGGCCTCATCAAGCTCCTGCAAAAAAGGCTCAATATGGTTCATATCTTCTAAGGCCGCGTATTGCACGCCATCCTGCAACCATTCGGTACCCGGAATAGGTGGATACAGCGGGGTAGGCTCTGCGGCGTCCCCGTCGAGCAGGTAGAATTCCATTTCGGTGGCACACACCACGCGATAACCCATCGCATCCAAGCGCTCCACAGCGCGGCGCAAAACGTGGCGACAATCGGCAAAGTAAGGTTCGTTCTCCAAGCCGACCAGTTCCACCAGCATCTGCGCGGTGGGCACGCTGGCCCAGGGCACTTCACGCAACGTACCTTCCACCGGCATGCAGTAGACATCCGGATCACCGTCTGTGTGGCCATGTGGCGTGCTCGTGCTGATATGCCCTTTTGCATCGAGCAGCACCGTCGAGGCCGGAAAATTCAGACCTGTTTCGTAGGCTTTCTCCAACGCGTCTGCACCCACCCGTTTGCCGCGCAAGATGCCATTGCAATCGGGAATTAACAAATCCACCCAGCGCAGATCCGGAATTTCGGCCAGCAGCGCTTTTACTTCCGCCTTACTCATACTTTTTACTCGTTCTCAACCGCGCTCAATCGTGCAAGCGCAACCATGCAGATTTGCTCTGCGTGTACTCTACAAAACTCTCCAGGCATTTATCCCGCGAGTTGCCAGACTGCTTGTACCCACCAAAAGGCTGCGTCATATCACCCTCATCAAAGCAGTTCACCCAGATAACACCCGCCTCAATCTCGCGAATTAAACGATGCGCCTGGTTAAGGTTCTGTGTCCATACGCCGGCGGCCAGGCCGTAGATCGTATCGTTGGCGATCGCGATCGCCTCGTCCATGCCGTCAAATGGAACGATGGCCGCGACCGGGCCGAAAATTTCTTCCTGCGCGATGCGCATCCGGTTGTCCACATCGGCAAACATCGCCGGGTTGACGTAGGCACCCTGCGCCATCCCCTCAGGCGCGCCGCCACCGAAGTGCAGCTTCGCCCCTTCTTCGCGTCCTTGATCAATGTGCTTAAGCACCCGCGCTTGTGCCTCGCGTGTGACCAGCGGCCCCATATTGCTGGCCGGGTCCAGTGGATCACATGGTACGTACGCGTTCTTGGCGCGCGCAACGAAACAATCCACAAAGTCGTTGTAGATGGGCCGATCCACCAGCAGACGCGAACCGGCGTTGCAAACCTCACCCATATTGCCAAAAATACCGTCACGCGCAGCATCCACGGCGCGCTCGATATCGCCAGTATCGCGCATGAATACCTGCGGTGATTTGCCGCCACACTCCAACGCCACACGTTTCAGGTTGGACTGGCCTGCGTACTGCATGATGAGCCGGCCCACCTCAGTGGAGCCGGTGAAACTGACCTTTGCCACATCGTTGTGCAGCGCCAGCGCCCGGCCGGCCTCCTCGCCCATCCCATTAACGATGTTGAGTACGCCCGGCGGGCCACCGGCCTCGACAAACAGCCGGCCCAGTTCCAGCGCTGACATGGGCGATTGCTCGGCCGGTTTGAGCACGACGGTGTTGCCTGCCGCCAGCGCGGGTGCGATTTTCCACACCGCCATTAACATCGGATAGTTCCAGGGGGAGATCGCACCTACCACCCCCAGTGGCTCGCGCAGCACGTAATGCATCACGCCGGCCTCGGTGTTGGTCACCTCGCCGTGTACCTTATCGATGCACTCCGCCATAAACTGAATAGTCTCGAGTACACAGGGCAAATCCACATCGATCACGTCGGAGATGGGTTTGCCCATGTCCAACGTTTCGAGCAGACCCAGGTGCTGGGCATTGGCTTCGATGAGCGCAGCAAACCGGTTCATCACCGCCATTCGCTCGCGCGGCGCCATACGCGACCACACGCCGCTGCGAAATGCAGCGTGCGCACTGGCGACGGCCCGGTCGATGTCCTTGGCGGTGCCGAGCGACATCTGCACCAGGTCCTCCCCGTTGGCTGGGTTCACCGAAGCAAAGCGTCCACCCTCTGCGGCGTCCACAAACGCCCCGTCAATAAACAGCCGCGTATCCAGCGCGCTGAGGGTGGGGTTCACCAACCTGCGCCAGTGGGCTTTGTCGTGATCTTTAAGCGCCGCAATACTCACTTTTGTTCCTCTTCTTCGCGCACCTGGGGTGCCGCTGCTGCGGCCACCATCAGCCCGTCCAGTGCAAGGCACCCATTGGCGAGCACTTTGACCGGATTCACATCAATCTCTGCCACCTGCGCGCCCAGCGCATCGAGCATGGCTGAGAAGCGGGCTGCGGCAATGCAAAAACTCTCTATGTCGAGGGCGCGGCGTCCACGCCAAGCCCCCAGTAATGCGACGTGCCGCAACTGTCGCACGGCCGCGCGCGCCTGGTCGGCGCCAAACGGCGCCAGCAGCGATACAGTATCGCGTAACACCTCGGTATGCACGCCACCGAAACCGATCACCACCACGGCGCCAAATTGCTCATCGTAGCGGCCGCCCAGAATCATCTCGACGCCACCGTCGAGCCCGCCGCCACGGTAGGCGCTTAGCAATGCCGCCATACCCAAACGCTCACTCATCTGCGCGTAGGTGCTGCGTAATTGCGCCAGGTCAACAATATTCAACACCACGCCACCGTGGTCGGACTTGTGCGCTATCGCCTGGGCGGCGGTTTTTAACACCAACGGGAACCCCAACTGAGCTGCGGCGGCTTCCAGTTCGGCCACCGAGCTCACCCGTTGATACGGGTTTACCGGCATACCAAAGTCCGCCAGCATCTGTAGTGTCTGCTCCTCGCTGCGTTGCCCGCCCTTGACCAACGCGTGGCGCCACTTCTCCAGCACCCCATAGGGAATGTCCGGCGCGGGCGCCAGTGGCAGCGCATTCTGGTGGTCCCGCCAGGCAAACAGGTGAGCCACCCCCTGCATGAACCCGCGCAACCCATCGATGACGGCAAACCCTTCACGGGTGATGCTCACCACCAGCGGGTCACTTCCAGTGCCCTGACGGTTGGATACCAGAAACACCGGCTTGCCGCTGGCTTCATGCGCTTCGTGCAAATACTGCAGATAGCTGGGGTAGATGCCACTGTGCGGCGCACGATCATGGATCACGGCGCCAACCGCGGCCTGCGGATCACACAGCAACGCCGCCATGCAGCGCGCCATAATGGCATCGGCATCCTCACCGCCCGCGCTCCAACCATCCAGCGGATTGACCGGTGCCAGGCCCGGGTCGAGCATATCGGCCAGCTGCTGCTCAGTGTGCTTGGCGATCTGCGCGTAGGGCACGCCTATCTCATCCGCCACATCAATGGCCAGTTGGCGCTCACCGCCCGAGTCATGCAGGCTCACCAATGCGCCGCGACCGATCGGATGAGGCTGGGCGAACATGATCAGCGCGTTGGCCATCTCATCCATGTCGGCCACCCGGCGCACGCCATAACGCGCAAAGACCGCGTCGAAGGCGGCATCGTTACCCGCCATCGCACCGCAATGCGAAACCGCCAGTCGTGCGGACAGCTCGGTCCTGCCGACTTTCAGCGCTACCACCGGAATACCACGCGCCTGCGCCTGCGCCAGCCCGCGCATGAGCGCCGGCGGATCGCGCGAGGTTTCCATGAACAGTCCGATCACGCGCGTTTGTGGCATCTGCAGCGCGTACGCCAGATACGCCTCCAGGCTCACCACCAGTTCCTGCCCAGTGGAGACTACGAGGGAAAAATCAATCCGCTCCTCGACATCCACGATGCCGCACATCCCTGAGCCGGACTGGCTGATATAGGCCACGTTGCCGGTATTTCGGTGAGCGCGGGTATCAAAGCCGCACACTCTGACGCGGGCCGGGAAATGATAAAAGCCCATGCCGTTACCGCCACAAGCGAGCGTGCCGGTGTCCAACAGGCGCCGTTGCACGCGCTCTTTGAGTGTGGGGCCGACGAATGTTGGTGCTTGTTCCTGCGCCAGCACCAGCGCCGACATGATGGTCACCGCCGTGACTGCCGGGCGTTGCGCCAGCACCTGCTCCAGTGCCTGCTCGATACGGCTGTCGGCCAGCGCGAAAATCACATGCTCCACCGGCTCCGGCAGGTTGGCCATAGAGGAGACGCAGGGCACGCCCAGCACGCTGTCATAGCCGGGGTTTATCGCATAAAGCCGGCCGGGATATTTGCCCTCGAGCAAATTGACCAACGTGTAGTTGCCTACCGAGTGGGCTCGAGCACTGGCACCCAGCACCGCGATCGAGCGTGGCCGCAACAACGCATCCAGCCGGTGGCCTGTGCCCGTAGCCGCAAACGCGGCCGCTCCCTCAGTATCCCAGCCCACCATCACGCAAAACAGGCCTAATAGTTGGCCGGCGGGCTCGCACTACGCCGCGGCGGGTTCCAGAACGGGCCGTCGTGCACGCGCGCGCGAACCATCGCACGCGACCAGACCAGTTCCGTCTGGTAGTACACCTCGGCGCGCAGGCTGTCGCCCTCGCGGCCCCAAGGTGTATCGAGAAACGCCAGTGCAATATTGTTCTTGGCGCTCGGCGACCACATGGCCGACGTCACAATCCCTACCACCTTGTTACGCGCGTTATAAATAAACGCGTTGTGCGCCGGTTTATTGCCATCGATCTGCAGTTTCACCAGGCGCTGTTTAATGCCTTTGCGCGCTTCACGCTGTAACGCTGCGCGACCGGTGAAGTTCGGTTTCTTGAAGTCCACCAGCCACGCCATGTCCAGTTCCAGCGGCGAGCGGGTGCTGCCCGGACGCACGGCGTGATCAGACGGATTAAAGTCCACGCCCGCCTGGATATAGCCAGCCTCGATACGGGCCATCTCAAGCGCATGCGTGCCCATCGGGGTAATCCCGTGCAGGCGGCCTGCTTCGAACAGCGCATCCCACAGGGCCTCCGCATGCTCAACATCGCTCCACAGCTCGTAGCCCAAATCGCCGGTAAAGCCGGTACGGGAAATCATCAGCGGGATGCCAGCCACCTCCACATGAATCAGCCCGAACGGCTTGAGTTGATCGATGCCCGGCACCCGCAGGGCTCGCAGCACGGCGCAAGTGGTGGGGCCCTGAAACGCCAGCGCGGCAATTTCGTGAGTTTCCTCCTGTACCTGCACATCAAAGCCAAGCGAGGAGGCTTTCAGCCAGTCCAGCTGACGCTCCTGTGAGCACAATCGGTAATCGCCCTCGCGTAAATGAAACACGGTACCGTCATCAATTACCTGCCCTTCATCATCGCACCACAACGCATACCCCACCCGCCCCGGACGAATCTTGCGCACATCACGGGTGAGCATGCGATTGAGCATCGCCTCAGCGGCTGGCCCGGTAATTCGGTATTTGCTCATCGGGCACAGATCAAACACTGCGCAGGAGTTACGCACGGCAAAGTACTCCAGCTCCGTATCGAAATACTTATCCGGCACGGTGTAGTCCATCCATCGGTGCCACTCGTTCACGCGGGCCAGCGCGGAGGTACGCCGGTGAAACGCCGTCTGCAACACTGTGTGATGATAGTGCTCTTTGCTTTGCATCAACTGCGCGTAGCGTTCTGGCGGATTCATACCTCGCCCTCCTGTGTCAGCGCACGCGCTGCGTTGCGCCCTGCCGTGCCCATCACACCGCCGCCCGGATGGGTACCGGCACCACACAAAAATAGTCCTTCCATCGGCATCGCATAACGCGCGCCTCCGGCCACCGGGCGTAACATCAAAAACTGATCGAACGCGAACTCCCCGTGATGCCAGTGCCCGCCGGTCATACCAAAGCGGCGCTCCATATCCTGCGGGCTCAACAACTCACTGTCGATGATGTGCTGGGGCAGGTCAGGTGCATAGTGGGCCAGGGTCTGCACGCACAATTTTTTGAAGGCCTCAGCGCCCTGCTCCCAACCGCCTTCCAGTGAGTACGGTGCGTACTGCACTACCGCTGAGAGTACGTGCTTGCCCATTGGCACCAGCGAGGAATCCTTAACGCTGGGCACAGTAATTTCCATCACCGGTGCCCTCGAGCACTCGTTGTACTTAGCACAATCGAAGGCGCGCTCGATGTACCGCATGTCCGGTGCCAGCATCAGCCGCCCGCCCAGCAGACTGGCGTCCAGCCCGGTAAAGTCGGGCAACTGATCGAGCGCCAGATGCAGTTTTGCGGCATAGCCCTGCATGCGAATATTTTTCACGCGGCGGGCGAAACCAGCTTCAAAGTTGCCGGCGCCCACCAGATCGAACAACGTGGTTTTGGGATCAGCGTTGGATACGACGATACTCGCGCCCAACTGCTCGCCATCCTCAAGTTGCACGCCGGTGACCCGCCCGTTCTCATGCACAATACGGCTGACTCGCGCCCCGGTGCGCACACGGGCCCCGTGCGCTTGCGCTGCTTTGCGAAGTGCGCCGGTCACACTGCCCATGCCCCCTGCCGGCATTGCCACCGCGCCTGCCCAGGGGCCACTACCACCGGTCAGACGGTGTAGGTAGTTCAGCACCGTATTGTTGGAGCGCGGACCTAGGCGCACACCCAGTACCGCGTCCAGGCTGAGCGCTGCCTTTAACAGCGGGCTGTCAAAGTCCTCGTTCAGCACATCGTAGATATTAATCCCACCGATGCGCAGAAGATCGCGCATGTCATCGCGGCCCAGCAGACGGATATCCAGGGCGAACCGGGCCGCGTGTCGCAATTCGGTCCAGTCCCCCGGCGCCAGCCGGATGGGTTTACGTGCGTAGAACTTTTGCAACACAGCAGCATAGCGCTCAGTGCGACGGCGAAATTCGGCCAGCCCCTCGCGGTCGCGCTGGCTGACAGGGCCAGTACGCACGCCCGTCTCATCCAGCACAATGTGGCTTTGCCCGTCTTCGGCTAATGCCACCATCGGCATATCTTGTGCTGCCATACGCAGACCGTGGCTGGCCAGGTCCAGGTCCTTTGCCACCTGCGGATCCAGATTGCCCAGCACGTGCGCGCCGCTGGACACACGAAAGCCCGGCGAAAATTCTTCCGTGCGGGCGGCGCCGCCTACTTGCTCAGCGGCCTCAAGCACCAACACGTCGAAGCCATCTTTGGCGGCATACGCAGCGCAGGTCAGGCCGTTATGCCCGCCGCCGACCACAATCAGTTTATTGTCAGTCATCGCTGTAAGCCTCCGGCACCGTGTTACGACGGTTAAGATCGCGCAGAATCTCACGTGCTGCGTTGGCCCCTGGCGCCGCCATCACACCACCGCCCGGGTGATTGGATGAACCGCACATATACATGCCGCTGACCGGCCCGCGGTACTGAGCGTAGCCTGGGAATGGCCGGTTGAACAGCAACTGATCCAGGGTCAGCTCGCCGTGGAAAATATTCCCTTCAGTAATACCCACCTCGTTCTCGATCTCCCGAGGCGTGCGTACCTCCTTGTGCACGATCAGGTCCTTAAAGTCGGGACTGTACTCGCTGATTAGATCCACCACGGTGTTGCCAAAATCCTCGACGTCCTGATCGGTCCACTCGCCGGTAGCCAGCCGCGGCGGCACATACTGTACGAACACCGACATAAAGTGCTTGCCGGGCGGCGCCATGGTGGGATCGGTGACGGTAGGGATCAGCATGTCCAGATAAGGGCGCTTCGACCAGCGGCCGTTCTTCCAGTCATCGTAGGCCAGTTCCAGATCGCGCATGGAATCAATAAAGTGCATATCGCCGCTGAGCAGCGGATTGTCCTTGTCCATACCGTTAAACGTGGGCATCCCATCCAGCGCAATATTCAGCTTCCCGGAGGAGCCGCGCGTGTGGAAGTTACTCGCTTTTTTCACCACATCGTCAGGTAGATCGCTACGGTCCATCAGCTTCAGGAACGTTTGCTTGGGATCCAGGTTCGATACTACGATGTTGGCGCGATACTCATCGCCGTTTTCCAGTGCCACGCCGCGGATGCGGCCATCTTTCACGATGATATTGCTAACCCCCGCGTCTGTCTTAATCTCGCCTCCGTAAGACTCCAACGCGCCGGCCATCGCCTGCGCGACTGCGCCCATGCCGCCCCGGGCAAACCCCCACGCACCGACGTTGCCGTCTACTTCACCCATGTAGTGATGCAGCAGCACGTATGCAGTGCCGGGTGATTGCACACCCAGTGCAGAGCCGATAATGCCGCTACCTGCCAGGTTGGCCTTGATTACATCGGATTCAAAGTACTCATCCAAAAAGTCCGAAATACTCATGGTGTAGAAGCGGATGGTGTCGTACATCGCCTCCTCACCCAGCTCATACAAACGCTTGAGCAAAAACAACAGCTCGCCCAGATCGCGCGGTCTAAACGAGGTGGGGTCGGGCGCCGTGCGCAGCAGCAGCGGACGGATGTAGCGGCACTGGCGCGCCACATCGCGCGAGAAGCGCACGTAAGCATCCGCATCGGCCGGGCTGTGCCGGGCAATCTCACGCCGAGCGACTTCGTGATCCAGATACCCGCCAAGGATATCTCCATTGCGCAGGAACATGGCGCTCCCCTCGTAGGGCACTACCTGCAGGCCATGCCGGGCCAGGTCCAACTCGCGAAAGATCTCCTGCCTGAGCAGACTGCATACATAGGAGCAGTTGGAGTAGATCCAGCCGTCATGCAACTCGCGACTGACCGAGGCACCGCCGATATGCGGATTGCGCTCCAGCATCAACACCTTCATCCCGGCCTTGGCCAAAAATGCCGCGTTGGTCAGCCCATTGTGACCGGCACCGATCACAATGGCATCGTAGTTGTTCAAGATCCTCTCTCCTTCGCCAGCTTCCGCCGGGTGGCCTCGACCGCCACCGCAAACCCCTCAAGCGTGTGGCGCAAACAGGCCTCATCGTGCGCCTCGCACAAAAACCACGGCTCGCGCGAATCAGGCTCAACCAACACACCCTGATCGTGCAGCGCCGGCGCCATAGTGTCGTAGAAAGTGTAGTCTGTCTGCTTCCAGTCGCGGTAGTTATCCGGCGCACGATCGCTGAAAAACAATCCGCTCAGTGCCGGGTGGCCGGTAAAGCAATGCGCCACCCCGTGCGCGTCCAGAATCTCACCCAGGCCTTTGCGCAAGCGCTGACCATAGTTTTCTATCTGTGCCAGCGCATCCGTCTCATCCAGAATCTCTAGCGTTTTCTCCGCCGCCGCCAACGAGATGGAATGCGCCGTAAAGGTGCCGCCGTGCACCACGTCGTCCTCAATTCTTCGCATAAAGCGCTCGCGGCCTGCCAATGCTGCAATCGGATAACCGTTGCCCATCGCCTTAGCAAAGGTGCACAGGTCGGCACTGATCCCCATCAGCTCCTGTACGCCACCGCGCGCCACACGAAAGCCGGTTTTCACCTCATCGATAATCAAGACCACATCGTAGCGATCACACAGCTCACGCACCGCCTGCATGTACGGGACCTGTGCGGTCAGGCCACAGCAGTTGCCCATAATCGGTTCGATCAGCAGCGCGCCTATATCGTTGTGATGCCGGGCCAATACATGCTCCAGCGCATTGGCGTCATTCAGCGGCACTGTATGCACAAGCTGTTTTATCACCTTGGGCACGCCTGCACCGTAGGGCTCCAGCGGCGGCTCACCATCACCGCCATCCCAATCCTCCACCTCTACCTGCCACAGCGCGGCATCGAACACACCGTGATAGCCGCCCTCCACCAGGATGTAGCTATCGCGGCCGCTGCACGCGCGCGCCAGGCGCAACGCCGCCATCACCGCCTCGCTGCCGGAATTGGAAAACCTTACGCGTTCAGCACTGGGCACCATCTGCCCGATCCGTTTGGCCACCGAGTACTCGCGCTCGGTGCCCAGCGCAAACACCCCGCCAATTGCCTGGCCTTCTATGGCGGCTGCATCCACCCTTGGATCGGCATAGCCGAGAATGCACGGGCCGTACCCCAGCCGATAGTCGACGTACTCATTGCCATCAAGATCCCATAGCCGACCGCCGCGCGCACGCTTAACGTAAATCGTCTCCTCATCACCCCAGTACCGGAAGGTGGAGGCGACGCCCAATGGCAAGTGCTGCCTGGCCTTGCGGAAGTGTGCGTTACTTTTACTTAAGTTGCGGGACATTGGACTTGCTCATTGCTGCGCCGGGGAGAGCTTCGCACGGCGCCCCCTGCTGTGTCCAATTTGAATGAACAGTCATTCAGTGGACGGATGACGAAGGTGATGTATATGATAGATGGCATTCTCAGCCCCGCGAGCAGCAGCGCCCCAATACCGAACCATGTCTTCCGCCCCCAAGAAAGCGATCAACAAGCCGCGCACCGCGCCGAAAGCGGACAGGCGCCTGCAACTTATTCAGGCGACCCTCCGCTCGATCGCCAAGCGCGGTATCGCCGGCTCTACTATGGCCGACGTCGCGAGCGAAGCCGGCCTGAGCCAGGGCATCATCAATCTGCACTTTCAGAGCAAAGACAAATTGTTTGTGGAGACGCTGCGATTCCTGGCCGATGACTACCGCCAGGCCTGGGACAAAGCGCTTGAGGCCGCCGGCCCGGTACCGGCTGAGCAACTTCGGGCACTGGTGGAACTGGACTTCACCCCGAGTGTTGCCGATCGGCGCAAACTGGCCGTCTGGTTTGCCTTCTGGGGCGAGGTCCGGTCACGCCCCACCTATCGGCGACTGTGCGCCAAGCGCGATCACGACGATCAGACCGTCCTGCGGGATCTTTGCCAGCAAATTATTGCCGAGGGCCAGTACCGTAGTGCCAACGCCGGGCATGTTGCCACCACGATCTCCGCGATCAGCGAAGGTCTGTGGCTGGACATGCTGGTCAGCCCGAACGATCTCAAACGTGAACACGCCGGGCATATCGCGCTTAGCTACCTGGCCGCCGTGTTTCCCAAACACTTCTCCCATCCCAACAGCACCCCAAACAACAACAAAGGCCAGTAATGCAACTGAAACTCTCCGACGACGTAAAATCCTGGGCCGCCATTGCCCGCCGCTTCGCCGAGCAGGAGTTGATTCCTTGGGAAGTGGAGGCGGAGATGAACGAGGGCGAACTACCGCCCGAGATCGCCGCCGAACACAAAAAGCGGGCGATCGCGTTGGGCCTCTCAGGCATGGACGTGCCCACCCGCTACGGTGGCAAGGCACTCGGCATCGTTGAACAAGTCGCCATCTGGGAGCAACTGGGACGGGTAACGAACGCGCTCGCCTGGTGCTTTGCCGAGCCACAGACGTGGATGTTCGAGGCCTGCAACGAGCAACAGATTCGCCAGTACATCGTGCCGCTGATGACGGGCGAAAAGCACGACTGCTACGCCATCACCGAATCCGGCCCGGGCTCCGATGTGGCCGGCATCGAGGCCAGCGCCACCCAAGTGAACGGCGCGCAGGGTGATGGGTATCATTTATCGGGCGAAAAATGGTACGTCACCAGCGCCAACCTGGCCGATTTCTTCGTCTTTCAGGGCTTGCTCAGCAACGGCCACAACGCGGGTGAGCACGCCATGTTCTTTGTTGACAAGGACGCACCCGGAATCGAACTGGTGCGCACGCCGAAGTTCTCGCACACCTTCGCGGCACATCATCCCATCTATCGCTTCAATAGCGTGTTTGTACCCGCGGCCAATCGCATTGGTGATGAAGGCGACGGCATGAAGTTTGCGCACACCTGGTTCCGCCGCGAGCGGTTGATGATCGCGGCCCGCAGTTGCGGCGCCGCCGCGCGCCTGATCGAGGAGGCGACCGAGTTTGCGAGCAGCCGCATAGTCGATGGCGAGCCGTTGACACAGAAACAGGCGATATCGAGTATGCTCGCTGACAGCGTCACCGAACTGTGGGCGGCGCGCCTGATGACCTATGAGGCAGCCCAGGCGCAGGCCGATGGCGAGAATGTAAAAACGCTACACACTCGTTGCTCGGTCGCCAAACTGTACGCATCGGAGATGGTGAACCGAGTGGCTGATCGGGCGGTGCAGATTTTTGGCGGGCGCGGCTATATGCGTGAGAACGTGGCCGAGCGCTTCTATCGCGAGGTGCGGGTGGATCGCATCTGGGAAGGCACCAGCGAGGTGCAACGCATGATCATTGCCGGGCAGTTACTCAAACGCGGGCTGTCCGATATGTAACTACGCTGCCCACGGGAGTTAGCGATCAATACAAGAACGGGTTTTATTCGCACTGCATGCCCACGCAAGCCGGCGCGCCTGAGACCAGCGACGCGCTCGCTGGCGGGCATCGTGCTGGCGCTGCTGCTCACCCCGCCCGCAGCCATAGCTGATCAGGCGAAAGTGGTGAATCTGTACAACTGGTCGGATTACATCGGGGAGGATACCCTCGCCAACTTCACCGCAGAAACCGGCATCCGGGTGAACTACGACAATTACGACTCCAGTGAGATTGTCGATGCCAAGATGATGACCGGTGCCAGCGGCTACGACCTGATCGTGCACGCCGCCTCACACACCGCCCGCCTGCTCCCGATTGGGCTGTTCGCCCCACTCGACCGAAGTCGTCTGCCGCACTGGAACGACCTCAATCCGCAAGTGATGCGGATGCTGGCCTCTTACGATCCCGGCAACCAGCACGGCGTGCCGTATATGTGGGGCAGCACCGGCTTTACCTACAACCATGATCTGATCATGGAACGCATGCCGGAGGCGCCCGTGCACAGCGCCGATATGTTGTTCGATCCGCAGGTGATCTCGCGCTTCGCCGACTGTGGCGTGAGCTTTCTGGACGCGCCGACGGACATGTTGCCAGTCGCCATGATCTACCTGGGACACGACTCCAATTCCATCGTGCCCGAGCACCTGCGCCAGGCGGGTGAGCTGTTGCGCGCAGTACGGCCCTTTGTACGTTATTTCGACTCCACCAAAATGCTGCTCGACCTGCCCAGCCAGGAGGTGTGTCTGGCGGTAAGTTGGTCCGGCGACTACGCCACCGCGCAGTGGCGCGCAGCCCAAGCCGGTATTGATATCGACCTGCGCTATACCGTGCCCAAAGAGGGCTCCAGCAGCTGGTTTGACGCCTTGTGGATTCCGCGCGATGCGCCGCATCCGGACAACGCCTACCAATTGCTCGCCTACCTGATGCGCCCCCAAGTGGTGGCAGACATTACCAATCAAACCCATTACGCCAACGGCGTGGATACCGCGCTACCGCTGGTGGACCCAGCCATCGCCCAGGACTCCGCGGTGTATCCCACCGAGGAGATCATCAAGCGCCTCTCGCCCACACGCCCGCTGCCACCGAAGGCGGAGCGCGCGCGCACCCGCGTTTGGACCCGGGTGAAGTTGGGCTTATGACTTCACCGACATCCGATACAGCCCCTGAGGCCAACTCGCCGTGGCTGGATCCCGCCAAGGAAGCCTTCATTCGCTGCGAGGGTCTGAGCAAACACTACGGGAAAGTCACCGCGGTCAACGCGGTGGATCTGCAGATTTACCAAGGCGAGCTATTCAGTATTCTGGGCGGCTCGGGCTGCGGCAAAACCACTCTGCTGCGGATGCTCGCCGGGTTCGAGGTGCCTGATGCGGGGCGCATCTGGATTGATGGCGTGGATGTGACCTCGGTGGCGCCCTATGAGCGGCCAGTGAACATGATGTTCCAGTCCTACGCCCTGTTCCCCCACATGAGCGTGAGCCAGAACATTGCCTACGGACTAAAAAAAGATGGTATGGGGAAAGCGCAAATTGCCAAGCGCGTCACGCAAATGCTGAACCTGGTACAGATGGCTGAGTTTGCCCAGCGCAAACCGATGCAATTGTCCGGCGGGCAGCGCCAGCGCGTCGCACTGGCACGGGCACTGGCCCGCGGGCCGAAGGTGCTGCTGCTGGACGAACCGCTGGCCGCGCTGGATAAAAAGCTACGTGAACACACCCAGTTTGAGCTAATGGACATTCAGGACCGCCTGGGCATTACCTTCGTAGTCGTCACCCACGACCAGGACGAGGCGATGACCCTGTCCACCCGTATCGCCGTGATGGATGAGGGGCGAGTGGCGCAAATCGGCACCCCTCGGGACGTATACGAATACCCGCGCTCGCGCTTCGTGGCGGACTTTGTCGGCAATATTAATCTGTTCGACGCCCGGGTGACGACAACAGATACGCTGCTAGAACCACGGGTGCAAGTGGATTGCCCAGCGCTGGAGGCCACCCTGAGTTGCCAGCTGCCCGAACCGGCGGCCGATCAGCGCACGCCACCGCAGGCGTACCGCAACGGCGATGAGGTATGCGTTGCCATCCGCCCGGAGAAAATATTCCTTGCCACCGACCCCTCGGATGCCACCGGCGACGTACTCCTGAGCGGCACCGTGCTGGACCTAGGTTACTTTGGCAATCTGTCGGTGTACCGGGTGCGCCTCGGCAACGGCAACATCGTTCAGGTAAGCGCGCAAAACCGCCAGCGCTCACGCGAACGTGGCGTGCAATGGGACGACGAAGTATTCCTGAGCTGGCACCGCGATTCACCGGTGCTCATCAGCGCATGAACACGCCATCCGGTGCGATCACACGCCTGATGGGGTTCATCGACCGGCACTGGAAGCCGATTGTTATCGCCTTCCCGATGTTCTGGCTGTTGATGTTTTTCGCGTTGCCGTTCGCCATTGTGTTGAAGATAAGTTTCGCCGATCCGATCGTCGCCGCGCCGCCGATAACGCCGTTGTTCATGCCCGACCGGGACGGGCTGCCACTACACCTGACGCTGGACAACTACCTGTTCATGTTTCAGGACAATCTGTACTGGCTGACCTACCTCAATTCAATCAAAGTGGCGGCCATTGCCACCGCCCTATGCCTGTGTCTGGGCTTTCCCATGGCCTATGCCATCGCCCGCGCACCGGCGCATCACCGCGGTGTATTGTTACTGGCGGTTATTCTCCCGTTCTGGATCTCCTTCCTGCTGCGGGTGTACGCCTGGATGGGCATCCTGGCCAATCAGGGCCTGCTCAACGGGCTGCTGTTGTGGAGCGGGGTGATCGAGCAACCCCTGCGCATCATGTACACCGATCTGGCGATGTACATTGGCATGGTCTACTCGTATCTGCCGTTTATGATCCTACCCCTGTACGCCACGCTGGAACGGCTCGACCCTCGACTGAATGAGGCGGCCGCCGATCTGGGCGCGCACCGCGCACAGGCTTTCGTGGACATCACGCTGCCATTGGCGCGGCCCGGGATTATCGCCGGTTGTCTGCTGGTGTTTATCCCAGCAATGGGTGAGTACGTCATCCCGGCACTGCTGGGCGGGCCCGACAGCCTGATGATCGGGCGCATTCTGTACGATGACTTTTTCGTCAATCGTGACTGGCCGGTGGCGGCAGCCGTGGCCGTGGTGCTGCTGGGCATTTTGCTCGTCCCGATGATCACGCTGCAACGCCAGAACGCCGCCGCACAGGTGCCATGAGATGAAGCAGGGCCCCTCCGTTTTTTTGCTTAGCATGCTCGCGTTCGGTTATGCGTTTTTGTACATCCCGATTCTGCTGGTGATCGCTTTTTCGTTCAACGAGTCGCCCATCGCCTCCGTGTGGACCGGGTTTTCCACCCGCTGGTACGGCGAGTTGCTGCATAACGAAGCGGTGCTTAACGCCGCCGCGTTAAGTCTGCGCATCGCCGCCACCTCCGCCACGGTGGCGACGTTGCTCGGTACGCTGGCCGGTATTGCCATGGCGCGCTTTGGCGCGTTCCGCGGGCGCTTGGGGCTGGCGGCCATGCTGAGCGCGCCACTGGTGATGCCGGAGGTGATTACCGGACTGTCGTTGCTGCTACTGTTCGTGACGCTGCAAAGCACCTTCGGCTGGCCGGGCGGGCGCGGGCCGGCCACCATTACGATTGCCCACATCACCTTCTCGGTGGCTTACGTGGCCGTCATCGTCCAATCAAGGCTGGCCAATATGGATAACTCGCTGGAAGAGGCGGCGATGGATCTGGGCGGGCGGCCGCTGCGGGTGATGTGGGATATCACGCTGCCGCTGCTGGCACCTGCGATGCTCGCGGGTTGGTTGCTGGCGTTTACCCTCTCGATGGATGATCTGGTGATCGCCAGTTTCGCCTCTGGCCCAGGCGCCAGCACCCTGCCCATGGTGATCTTCTCCAAGGTCAAGCTTGGCGTAAAACCCGATATCAATGCCTTGGCCAGCATCATCATCGCGTTGGTAGTGCTAGGCGTGCTCGCCTCAGCGTTGATCATGCGCCGGACCCGCCGGACCGGCGCATGATCGGTCGATTACTGGCAGGCCGCCGGCAGACCGGGTGCGGCGGCGGTCTGGTTAGCATGGCTTAGTACCACACTGCGCTCAAACGGATAACCGCCGGCTGATTGCCCACGCAGGGTCAGCGCCAAGTTGTAGACACCGTCGCCAGGTAAGGAGACGCCATTGCGCCCCAATCCGTCGATGGACACAGCGCTCAGATCGCGGCTGGCGGCGCTGGTAGAAATCCGTCGTGGCAGGACATGGGTGTTCACCTCATCCACATTTCCGGACAAATGCCAGTTCAACCGTTGCCCCGGTACGCCGCCATCGGTCACCAGCTCCAGCGCTGTGGCACTTTCAAAGTGTGCCAGCAAGGCATAGGCACCTGCGCCACGCGCATGCACCACCAGTTCCCATTGCCCGGCGGGCACATCGCTCAGATCGATGCCGGTGATGTAGCTCCCGCGCATGATGTGCTCGCCGCTCGGCCGGGCCACCGGCAGATGCTGCACGAGCGCACCGTCCGGTGAGCGCAGACTCACATGGCTGGCATCACTGTCCAACATCAGACGCAGCGTCAAACGGCTGACCCGCTCCTCCACCGGAAAGACAATCGTATTGCGGCTCGCCTGAAGCGCGCCCCCGCGAATCAGCGAATTCGCCAAGTGGGTACGCGTCGCACTACCCCCCGGGGCTGCTCGCGGCGATGCGCTCATCCCCTCGGTAGCGCGGGCCGCATTAAACTGACCAATGTATGGCTCGATCGCATCGAACACCGGCACATAGCAGTCATCCGGCTCCCAAAACCAGAAGAAGTCGAAAAAGCCGTGGCCGCGGCGAATCTTGTCGTGGTCTACCTCGTAATCCGGACCGTTCAAGTCCCACACGACGCGGTGCTGGCCATCGGTGTTACCACTGGCATCGCGCGCCAGCGGGTGTTTGGCATGATCCACGCACACGACGCCGTCGTTATCGCCCGAACCCGGGCAGGCGGCATACAGATACAGCCCACCAAACTCCAGCGCGCTCAACAGCGGCCCCCAGCCGGTGCCTGCGGTGGTATAGAACGACAGCGTGTTGTTACGCGGCTTGCTGTCCAGGTAGTTACGCACCAGGTTCATACAACCTGTCTGCATAAACTTGGTGCCCGCGTCATTAAATCCGAGCAAGTCCGCCAGCCAGACCAGCCATGAGGTCTGGGCCAGATCCGCCAATGGCGAGCCGTAGTTGGCCCCGCTCAAACTCACAATGCTGTCGATCGGTGCGCCGAAGATCGCTGCGACGTTCGCATCCGGCCCGCCCTTACTGTGCGCAACAACATTGACCGAACTCACACCCCAATAGCCGGTGATCCAAGCAATCTGATCGCGCAATAGCAGGCCGTTATCGATGGACGTGAAGGCCTCACCACCCGGCACATCCATGTCGACGAAAAACGTCTTGTAGCCGTTGGCATATGCGGTGTCGTACATATCGTTGCGGCCGTAGTACTGGGTATCGCCAAACCAACCGTCAGCGGAACCGTGCAGGCCGTGTGCAAACACCAATACTGGACGCGCTGGATCCAGCCCCGGTGGTGTCGCGCCCTCGTACACGGCGCGAGCCGTCCCCGCCGGAGCGAGCACCGGCGCGGGCGCCTGAGCAGGTGCCTGAAACGCATCCTCGTCGATACATTGAATAGGATCGGCTGCATGAGCAGGCGAGGTGAAAGCAGCGCTCGCCAGTGCAAGCCAGGCGCACCCAGCCCATTTGAATTCTGTCACTATGTTACCCCCCGAAACGCGGTGTGTTCTGCGGGCAGGCCCTACACCTGCCGCGCCCAACATACCCGGCTAGCTCCCAGGTGGGTAGGCGCGTTGCAGCAAACGCGCAGCCCGGTCACAGGACTGTAGCTGTGCCGGCAGCGGGCGCTCAGGCGGGATTGCCCTTACAGGTGTGCGCCAGGGTCGATCGGTTGGTCGGGCTCGCGCACCGGATCCGCGCCCTCGTCCTCGTGGCTTTCGGCGATCAGTTGCGAGTCAGATACGCCAGGGTCGGCGATACCCAGTGTCTCCGGCACCGTACCGCGCGCCAGCGAGGCCGCCTCAGCCCGGCCGAAATCGACCAGATGCGCAATGCGACTGACAGCGCATACCGGCGCTTGCTCGGCTGTTGGGCTAGACTGCGTCGCCGGCTCGCTGTGCGATTGCAGATACGCCACCTGCTCGCGCAGATTGAATACGGTCATGTCCGCCTCGTCCAAATCGGCGCTAAGCTGGCGAATCAGTTTCTTGTGCCGCTCCAGTTGGGCGTCGGCCGGCTTGAGTTGCCCCTGCAAATCGCGCACTTCGCACTGCAACCGGCTTTGCATGGTGCGGCTTGCGTTCAGCTCGCGCACGTAATCAGCCAACTCCGCACGCAACGTCGAGATTTGCTTTTGCCCCTGGCGCGATGCCTGCGCTTCTTCGTCCCAGGTTTGTTCGCGGGCAGCATAATCACGTGCCTGCGCATTCAGCGCTTTGACCTGCGCCTCGCGCAACTGCAGTTTGTCTTCGATTTTCTCCAGCACAAACTCGTAGTCGCGACGCCGCCCCTTCACTTCCATCGCGGAAGACAAGCGAATCTGGCGAATCACGTGCCGGTTCAGCCGCCACACCACGATTACCCCCAGTGCGAAGCCGCACAGGCTCAACAGCAGCGCCGCCAGCCAGCGCGGCATGGTTGGCAGCGTCCCTGCGGGCAGCACATTTGCGCCGTTCGCGGGCAGGATGAGCGAAGCCGGGCGCACGGTCAGGGCGGCGAAGGGATGCAGCACCGATGTGCGGTGTCCTATGCTGGTCCCGGCAGGGCTGGCCCCGTCGGTCAAATCAGCTGTCAAATCAGTGGTCAAACGCAACGCGAGTTGCTCACCCGACGGTGCAGTGCCCGTGGGCGAGATGGCATCGGTAGCGCCGGCTGCGCCGGTTGACATCGGCACCAACGCGAGACCACCCACAATCAACAATAGATTTAGTGTCCGGCGCCAAGCACTACCGGCAGTGGAAGAGAATTGCTTCGCAATACGTTCATTATTCTTACTCGTGCGCACGATGCCTCCTGCTCTGGTGTGTTCATCGCAAATCGCAGTGGGCCTACATGGCCTCACCTCAACCGATCATCTTGAACACCGTTCAGCCTGCGTTAAACCGTTCTTCTCGATTCGCGGACAGGCCCGCTTGTTTTTGTTTTATGCGCCTTGGGGAGGGCGCGTTGCGGGACGTAGGATACCGGAAATGGGGTGTTCAGTTCCAGCTTATGCAATATCGCGCGAGTTCTGCAGCGCAGCATAATATGGTGGCCAGATGTCGGCGCTACCTGTCGGCGCTTGAGGATCTTCCCCGGGCCTAATCGGGGAAATATCCTATTCAGATGTCTAACCTAAAGCGCGCGGCGGGCGTCGTCGGCTAATTCGCGCAGATGTTGCTGACACCACTGGGATTAGCACTCTGATAGTCGGCAAAGAACAGTGCTTTGAGCAGAGCGAGATCGCTGAAGTTGGTGGTGCCATCCGCATCCATATCCGTCTGCGTCACACCCATCGCAAAGAAGCCGCTCTTCATGATCTCGAGATCGGAAAAATTCACCAGGCAATCGTTGTCGAAATCGCCATCGCATAAATTGCCCAGCCCGTCTGCATCACTGTCGGTTTGATCGTTGGCCACAAATACGCAGTTGTCCGCACCGTCCAGCGCACCATCGCTGTCGCCGTCCGGGTCCAACGGGTTAGTGCCCAGGCCGAGTTCCGCGCCATCTTCCAGGCCATCCGAATCGCTGTCGGCAAGCAGTGGATTGGTGCCGCCTGCAGTCTCATCGATATCGCTCAAGCCATCGCTGTCAGAATCGCTGTCGGGGTCCAGCGGATCGATGTCATCGCCGTCCTGCACGCCGTCATCATCCGAGTCCGGGTCGAGCGGGTCGGTGCCGACGATCATTTCGATCAGATCAAACAGCCCGTCGGCGTCGCTGTCGCTCAGCTGGTCCAGCGGGCCCACGTCATCACCATCCAGCACCCCGTCAAAGTCTGAATCCGGGTTCAGCGGATTGGTGCCGGCGGCCTGCTCATCAATATCGCTCAGCCCGTCCATATCCGTGTCGCTCTGCGGGTCCAGTGGATCGATGTCATCGCCGTCCTGCACACCATCATCATCGCTATCCGGATCCAGCGGATCGCTGCCGATGAGACTTTCCAGCTGATCGGCCAGACCGTCCATATCGCTGTCGCTCAACGGGTCCAGCGGATCGACGTCGTCACCATCCGGTACCCCGTCAAAATCCGAATCCGGGTTCAGAGGGTCGGTGCCCAGATCCACTTCCTGGCCGTCGGTGAGCCCGTCATCATCGCTGTCCTCGTCGTTCGGGTCGGTGCCCAGTTCGTCTTCCTGATTATCGCTGAGCCCGTCGCCATCGCTGTCCACGTTGCCGTTCTCGCAGCCTGGAAAGTTAAAGCTGCACACGCGCGTATTCCACTGCAGGCCGCCTGTGGTCTCCACATAGGTTTGCACAGTCCAAAAGGTACACTGATCCACCGGATCAATACTGGTGGTGGAGTAATCGCCCCAGCGGCCATCGGGGTCGCCCGTTTTGCTGCCGGTGCCGTCCACACAAACAGTTTCATCCTGCAGCGTGCCGGGCGGATCGCCCACCTCGCGCCCGGTGACGTATGCCGAGGGGGACGTTAACGCGTTGCCGCGCGTGTAGCCCATGCCGAAGTTGCCAAGCAAATCCAGGGTGCCCGAAGACATCCAGCGCTCGCGGCCATCGCCCGGGCCAAACGTGCCGGTGTCGATCAAGCTGACATTGGTGTAATTATCCAGGTCGACGATCGCCCAGCGGATGCCGGCCCGATCGCCGCCCACATCCACGGTGTGGGTGATAACACCCTGATGCCCTTGCGCCAGTACACGGTGGGCGAACCGGTAGGCGGTAAAACCCGACAGACTGGACAGATCGTCACCGCTTGGCTGGGGGATACCACCCACGCTGTTGTCAAAGCTGGGCACGCTGACAGTGTCCGAGAGCACAAACGTGGTGTTGTTGATGTTCACCCAGTTAACGCAAAACTCCCAGAACCGATAAGTGGACGGTGCGTCGGCCACGGTATACAGGCCGCAAGTGCCAGCGGGTGCCGCCGGACCACCATCCAGATGTGGCGGCATGATGCCGTCTGAATTGCCGGTACTGGTGATGCGAAAGCGCACGAAACCTGCCGATTGACCGGCCAGCATTGCATCGCGCTCGAATGCGCCCGCATCAATGCCAACAAAATTCAGTGACGGAAATGCAAACTGGCGGCCAGTGTAATGATAGGCGCTCTGTCCAGCGCCATCGCTCCACAGTCCCATTTTAGGATAATCGTTAAACTCGTCCGGGCTCACAGTGAATTCGTAGCGATGATAGGGCCCGGTCGGATCGCTGCTCTGGCTAACGGCAAAGCACTGAATGCCTTCGTCCACTGAGTTCAGGCCGATAAATTGGGTGAACACCCAGCGCTCGGCCAGATGATCATAGATAACCACTGGGTCGCCGGCGTTCTGGCTCTGGCAGGGGCCGCCAAAACCGTTCCAGAAGGTATTCCCGGCGAACGGCCCAGCCACCCGCTGACCGGTCAGTTTGTCGTACACACTCCAGGTGAGGTTTACGTACACGACAACAAAATCACTGCCAACATCACCATTGGTATCGGGCGGGGTCACCCTGAAGCCAAACAGCGAGGCATTATCGTTACTGCTGGGCCCAGGGAAGCTCAGTTGTACCGAAGGCATCTGAATTTGCGAGCGGCTGTGCGCAAGCAACGGATCCTGCGCCAGTTCGGAGCGGTCGAGCAACGGGCCGCGGTCGAACAGATTCGGCACCGTGTAGGTGGGCGCGGTTTTGTCGACCGTAGTCCCCAGCGACTGCAATTGGGTAATTGTCAGCGGGGTGGAGTCGTAGCGGTTAGCCTGGCGGTACTGCATCTGCACAGCCGTCGGAAGCGGCGTGAGCGGGTTCGGCGACGAGTTGACGGACGGCACGGTGACCGGCGCCTCAAGCGCAGGGGTCGCAGTCTCCGCTTGTGCCCATGCGGCACCCGAACACAACACTAAAGCTGAGCACAGCGCTGCGGCGCGCGCTATCGAGAAACTTTGAATCGGTCGCGACGGCAAGCGCCGCTCCCGTGACGTCCCCAGCGACACGTGTGTCACGTTATTCATACCCCATCCCCCTTAGTTGCTGGCGCCGCCCGTTCATTGCGAGCGTGTTATCCGGTGTATTTAGTATGGGCTGCTACCCAACATCTCACTATAGAGGGATGGGCGGTAAACGCAACGTGAGCGCTTATGTCACCACGCTATGTGAGGCGCCTAAGCGCAAGACAGCAGTACCCAACGGCGAGCGCGCCACTAGCCTGCGTCGGGCAACTCGCCGCGTCTTAGATACGCTCCGAGGGCGCGCCGGATCTCACTGTGCAGGTTGGTCTCGCGCAACGCCACCTGCGCGGCATTGCGCGCCTGCGCCGGGTCAATCTCTACCAGCACGCGCAACGCTGCCTTTGCCACCCCAGGCGCGTTGGACACCAGCAATGCCCGTGCCGACACGGCATCATGCTGACTTGCCTGCGGTGCCAGCCCCAGCAGCGCCGTACGCACCAGCAACGGCTGTGGCGACGCCAACGCCATTCGCACAGGTGCACCACGAATGACGGATCGCCGCAGCGCCATCAACCACGATTGCTCGGCAATGGCTGGGATGCGCGCGGCCGCGTGCAGGGCAATCTGCAGTGCCTCGCCGCGCATAATGTCGGCTTGCGCATTGGCCTGAAACACGCGCGCATCGGCTGCGGTAAACAAGGCATGCAGCCCCGGCCGGGCGAAAATCTCCGCACTCGCCAGAAGGCGAGTGCCAGGGTCGGTGCTGCCCATCAGAGCCAGCAGCGTCGCCAGCGTGTGATGACTGTCGGGCGCGGCAAGCACCAGCTGACGCAGCCCCGGATGATCGGCGAACACAGCGCTCAGTGTGACTCCTTTTATCTGCAACACTTTTGGGCCATCCGGGATTTGTACCCGCATCTCCCGATACTGGGGGTGCTGCATACTGGCGGTGTAGGCGACCACATAATTTTGGTCCACCGACAATTGCGCGAACACCGATGCATCCACGGCCAGGGTAATCCGCCTGGCCGGTTCTCCATGCAGTACTTGCAAGCACTGAAACTGCAGCTGGTCCGGGGCCTGGCGCGCAATCAGCGTCGCGGCCATCACCTGATTCCAGCGTCCGCTCAGCTCGCTCAAGGGCGGGCCGACAAGGCGCGCCCCGCTCACCGGCAGCGAGCACAACATACAGACCACCGCAATAAATGTATGGCGCATCGAAAACATGCTGATCAAAATCCGCATTAGCGCCCCACATTGGCGGCATTGGCCAAGCTTCAGGGCAGAAAGCGCGCCAGTCTACACCGCCTGTGCCCGATCAGACGAGGACGCCCATCCCGTTTTGACGCCGGCCAACGTGTGGGACGCCGGCTCATACGCAGGGTCCAGGTGTATCAGCACATCCATCGGACCCATCAGGGTATGCAAATGCGCCTCAATTTCATCACCAATGCGGTGCGCATCGGACAACGCCAGCGCAGGATCCAATTCCAGATGCAGCTGCACAAAACGCGCGGTGCCCGAGTGACGGGTGCGCAGATCGTGTACGCCGTGGACTTGCGGATGCTGCATCACCGTGCCGGTTACCTGTGCACGAAACTCATCCGGCAATTCACGGTCCAGTAGTACATCAACCGCCTGGCGCAATACGTCCACCGCCGAGTACGCGATATATCCGGCAACGCCCAGTCCGCATGCCGCATCCACCCAACCAAAACCGGGCCGCACGGCAATCAGCAGCCCCACCGCAACCGCCGCGTTGCTGAGCAGATCGCTGCGATAGTGCGCCGCATCCGCGCGCAGTGCCAGCGAGCCGGTCAAGCGTGCCACATGGTATTGTAGCGCCAGCAACGCACTGGTTAGCAGCATCGCAAACAGCATCACGGCAACCCCCACCTGGACGTGCACGACCAACTGCGGATCGAGCAGCCGGGCAATGGCCTCGCGGCCGACAAAGACGGCCGAACCGACAATCAACACCACCTGAAACAACGCCGCCAAGGCCTCGGACTTGCCGTGCCCAAAACGATGCTCATCATCCGCCGGGATCAGCGCATAGGCGATAGCAAACAGCGTGATTAACGCCGCCATCAAGTCCAACAGCGAATCGGCCATGGAGCTGAGCACGGCCACCGAACCGGTGCCGGAGAACGCCCAGGCTTTCGCGAGCAGCAGCACGCAGGCCACCACCGGTGAGGCGATACTGGTCAGACGCAGGAGACGTACAGCACGCGGGCTGCGATCAGGGGGATGATACGGTTGCATGCCCGCAAGGCTAACATGCGCCGGCCACCCCACCATTGACGCGAATCAGGTGCAAAGTGAGAATCAATAGCAATCAGGCGGAAGGCTGCTCAGTTATCTGCGCCAGCCGCCGCACAGCCTGTTTTCTGCCGGTCACCTCATTGCCATCAGTCGGTTGTTGCGAATCGCTCACGCAGCACGTTTTTCTGCACTTTACCCATCGTATTGCGCGGCAAGGCGTCGAGCACTTCGACCCGCTTGGGCACCTTAAAATTGGCCAACTGCGTCCGGCAATGGGCAAGCACCTCTGTGGCAGTAGGTGCATTGGCATTGACAACAATCACAGCCACAACGGCCTCGCCTAAGTCAGCATGGGCTACCCCGATGACGGCTGACTCGGCGATACCCGCCATATCGTCGATGACCCATTCAATTTCTTTCGGATAGATGTTGAGGCCGCCGGAGATAATCATGTCTTTGGCGCGACCGACGATCGCAACATAGCCGTCAGCGTCGATGGTCGCTTTGTCGCCGGTGTTGAAAAAACCGTCACTGGTGAAATCCTCCGCGGTCTTATCCGGCATACGCCAGTAGCCGGGGAACACATTCGGCCCGCGAACCTGCAAGTTGCCCGTCTCGCCGCGCGCGACGCATTGGCCAGCCTCATCGACCACACGAACGGTGACGCCCGGCAGCGGCGGACCAACGGTACCGGCGCGACGCTCACCATGCAGCGGGTTGGAGGTGTTCATCCCGGTCTCGGTCATGCCATAACGCTCAACAATCGTGTGACCGGTACGTGCTTGAAATTCAACAAACGTCTCGGCCAGCAACGGCGCCGAACCCGATACAAACAAACGCATATTCGAACAACATCCCGCCCCAAACGCCGGGTTCGCCAATAGCCGCGTGTAGTAGGTTGGCACCCCCATCATCACCGTACAATCCGGCATGACGGCAATACTCGCGCTGTCGCTAAACCGGCTATGCCAAAGCATACTCGCGCCGCTCATCAACACACAGCCAAGACCGACAAACAGCCCGTGCACATGGTAAATAGGCAGGGTATGCAGGAGACGATCGGCCGCGCAGAAGCCCCATGCCTCAACCAGTACCCGCGCATTAGTGGCTAAGTTCTCATGACTCAACATGATGCCCTTCGCCCGCCCTGTCGTCCCCGATGAATACAATAGGGCCGCGACATCCGAGCCGTTGCATCGGACAACCTCCGCTTCGGGGCCAGCCGCCGCAGCCCCGGTGATCAACGAACCAGAGCCATCGCCATTAAGGCTGAGCAGGGCCTTCGCACCCGCTGTGCGAAGCACGGGCTCCATCACGGCCAGCGCATCACTTGCGCACACGATAATGCTCGGCTCCGCGTCACCGAGAAAGTAAGCCAGTTCCGACGCCGTATAGGCCGTATTCAACGGCTGATAAACCAGCCCGGCCCGCAGACAGGCCAGATACAGAAACACGTTCTCCACCGATTTTTCGACCTGCACGGTCACCCGGTCGCCACGGGCAGCGCCGAGTTGCAGGAGGCGGTTGGCTATCCGAGCTGAGCCCCGCTCTGCCTCAGCGTAACTCACGCTGCGCCCGTCGGCGGTAAGCAGCAACGGCGTATCAAGATCGGCCGGAAAATTCTCCTGAAACTGCGCGTAGAGATTCGCGTTGCGTGTCATGCCAGTGCTCCCCATCTTGTCTGTGCCGGAAGACTCAGCAAATTAGCGCATCTTGCCCTGGCGACCACTGCGCCGATTTCTCTCTCATGTACTCAAAAGCACGTGCCACACTATCCGGCAACTCGACCAGCTCCAGCATCGTGCCTGGAATCATCGCCGTATCCAAATACGCAAACAATGTGCCGTTTTCCGCTTCGCCGCGCTGTATTGGCACTACATTTTTTTGAGCAAACGCCTGCAGTGCTTCGGCCAAATTTTCCGTCACGATCGCCACATGTTGTAGGCCGGGACCACGGGTGCGTAAAAAGTCCTGAAATATCGATGGCGCGTCATTGTGCTGCTGCACCAACTCAATTTGTATATCACCTGAGTAGGCAATCGCAACCGACATATCAACGGGCGTAGGCTGGCCGCGATACTCACACACTCGATATGGCACATGTTTCAGCGCAAAAAATGGCCCTACCTGTAACAGCGACGCCCAGTGCTGCGCTGCCCTGTCCAGATCATCAACCACATAACTAAACTGCATGATCCGACCAAGCTCCGGTACCTGCGCTGTCACGCGGCGCGCCCCTGCGTGCAGTTGACGCCAAGCGGTAGCAGGCGATGCGCCTCAAGCACGCACCACGAGGAGCAACGTCCGCAACCCCGAGACACATTCTGATGTCGCTGCGCAGTCATTCTGCAACCAGGGAATCCGGGCTTTCGAGCAAGCCCTTTAAGTCGGCGAGAAAGCGCGCGCCGACGGCCCCGTCGATCGCGCGGTGGTCGCAACCCAGAGTGAGCGTGATTTGCTTAGCCGCAACAAACTGCCCATCTCGCTCAACCACATTTGATGACACCTCGCCCACTGAGAGTATCGCGCCTTGAGGTGGATTGATAACTGCGGTAAAGCTGCTCACGCCGAACATGCCAAGATTTGATACCGTAAAGGTACCCGAGGAGAGGTCATTCAACGACAAACGCTTGGCCTTTGCCGCGTCAATAAGCCGACGACTCTCCTCACTTAGCGCAACCAAGGTCAACTCCTGCGCGGCTTTGACCACCGGTGTAATCAAACCTTCTTCGACAGCAATGGCGATCGCAATGTTGGCATGAGAAAATCGTGTAATCCCCTCCGCGCTTACGTTGACGTTCACGGCCGGATGATGGTGTAGCGTACGTGCCACGGCGGCAACAATGTAATCATTAAGCGATATGTGCGCGGTTGAAGTATTACTATACCGCTCTCGCACCGCCAGCAATGCGTCAACACCAACCACTGATTGCAAGTGGAAATGCGGAATTTCTCGCCACGCGGTAGACAGGCGCGTCGCTATCTTCCCCCGCATGCCTGTCAACGGAATAAAGGTGGGCCCCGCCGTGTTTTCAGTAGCGCTAATCACATCGTGTCGGCGTATTCTCCCGTTCCGGCCAGTCCCCTTAATCGTTCTTAGGTCGATGCCATTTTGCATCGCGGCGAGCGCCGCCAAGGGCGTTGCGTCAGTCCGATCGTTTGCCGAAGGCTCTACGGCATTACGACAGGCAGAGCGCTCAATTTTTTGAGCCGGTCTAAGTGCCTGTTCGACGTCTTGAAGTTGGATGCGCTGGTGCCGACCGCTGTCTTTGATCGATTCAATGTCCAGGTTCGCGGTCGATGCCGCCGCCCAGGCTTTGTCGCTCACAATCTCCTGGCCAGGATGCGCCTTGACCAAGGCAACAACTGAACCGGCCTCCCCAGCGGCGTGATCACCTTGATCGTCCGAGGCCTGTGCCTGTATCAGTGTCGACTCTTCACCCGAAGCCGCGACATCGGGCGGCACGAACGTGCTAATAAAATGATCGATCTGCTCTGCCGAGCTTGCCGCATCGCCAAACACGGCCATGAGTTCGCCTACGGCGTAGGTATCTCCCTCCTCGGCAATGCAACGCACACAGTACCCGTCAAACTCGGCTTCAATATCGTTGACGATCTTGTCCGTTTCGATGGACGCCAGAAGCTCGCCTTTGGAAAAGGCAACACCCTCAGACAGGTGCCACTCGCTGACCAAGCCTTCCTGCATTTCAATCCCCCACTTGGGCATTGTGAAAGCAAACAAACGGCTCATCGGTAGTCCAATGCGGCGCGAATTCCAGCCTCGATCTTGTCCGGACTCGGCACGTAAGCCCGCTCGAGCTCCCGCGCAAACGGTACCGGCGTGTGTGGTGCCGTCACCAGTTGAATAGGCGATTTGAGTGAACTAAATGCCTTATTGGCCACGGTCGCCGCGATATCCGCTGCCACTGAACAACGGGGGTTGGATTCATCAACAACGACCAGGCGCCCGGTTTTTTCAACGCTATCAAGTATAGTGTCTTCATCCAAAGGACTGAGGGTGCGCGGATCAATCAGATCGCAGCCTACGCCGAGGCTCGCAAGCTTGTCTGCCACCTTCTCAGCAAAGTGCACCATCCGCCCGATCGCAACCACCGTGACATCATCGCCCTGACGCACCAAGCTAGCGATACCGAACGGCGTAACCAGCTCACCATCAGGTACATCACACTTTTTGGTGTACAGCGCCTTGTGTTCGAAGAACATCACCGGATCATCGTCGCGTATTGCCGCCGTCAGCAGTCCTTTTGCGTCTTTCGCATTGGTCGGAGTAACCACTTTAAGTCCCGGAATGGCAGTGAGTATCGAGTACATCGCCTGACTGTGCTGGGCGGCGGAATTCATACCGGCGCCATAGATGAGCCTCACCACCATCGGACAACTCACATCCCCGCCGAACATGTAGCGGAACTTGGCGGCCTGGTTAAACAACTGATCAAAACAAACGCCCACAAAATCCGCAAACATAAGCTCAGCGATCGCACGCTTGCCACGCAAACTGGCCCCCGCTGCCGCACCGATAATGGCTGACTCGGAAATCGGGGTATCTATAACACGATCTTCGCCGAACTTCGGAAGCAATCCCCCGGTAGTTCCCCAGATTCCGCCAATCGCCTCTCGTTTACCCGATGGCGTCCCCGCGCCGCCGGAAATATCCTCCCCAAGGATAATGACGTCATCGTCACGTTCCATCTCGGCGTGCAGGGTCTCGTTAATGGCCTGACGTACATTTTTGATTGTCATTGTGGGGTCCGCCGATTAGTAACTGGCATAAACATCAGTGAGCACCTGTTCAGGCGCTGGTGGCGCAGCGTTCTTGGCTGTCGCCACTGCCGAGCCAATGAGCTCCGCCACCTCGGCGTCGATCTGATCGAGTTCGTCGCAGCTCATGCGCTGATCTTCCGTAACACGCTTGCGAAACCGCATGAGGCAGTCTGCGTCCTTGCGCGCCTGCTCTACCTCGCCATCAGCGCGATAGCGTTGAGGATCACCCTCAAAATGACCAAAATATCGTTGCGTCATGAACTCCAGCGACACCGGTCCCGCCCCACTCCGCGCATGCTCAAGTGCTGTTGCCATCTTATCCTGGACATCAAAATAGTCGTTGCCATCACCGCTTAGCGACAACATCCCAAAGGCTTCGTTACGTGAGCGTATATCGGTCGCGCCTACCGCGTAATCTGCGCCGGTGTGCTCGCCGTAACCATTGTTCTCGTAGACGAAAATCACGGGCAGCTTCAGCACAACGGCGAGATTCTGCGCTTCAAACACAGTGCCTTGATTGGATGAACCATCGCCACCAAACGCGACACTCACCTGCCGTTTGCGGTCGAGCTTATTCGCGATGGCGGCCCCCACCG
Organism: uncultured Gammaproteobacteria bacterium; assembly: GCA_965369325.1. Lineage (GTDB taxonomy): Bacteria > Pseudomonadota > Gammaproteobacteria > Steroidobacterales > JBCBZW01 > CBDUQI01. Next base: position 2,171 of record CBDUQI010000024.1, on the reverse strand, counting down.
CTAAAGGCGGGCCGCCGCCGACGATGGCATTGGCGCCGAGCATGCCCACCGAAAAATCGGCGATGTGCATCGATCCGCCCTTGCCTTTGCACAGCCCGGCTGCTCGGCCGTAAATTTCAAGCATCATCGCCTGCACATCACAGCCCTTGGCAATACAATGCCCGTGCCCACGATGTGTCGACACAATCTGGTCATCATTCGTTAACGGATCACAAACCCCCACCGCGACCGCTTCCTGGCCTGAGTACAAATGGGTAAAACCCGCTATCTCGCCGGTCTGAATTTCAATATGGAGCCGTTCTTCGAATTCACGAATGGTTTTCATGCTGCGATAGACGCCTCGCAGGTCGTGCATTGGCGATGTCATGGTTGTACTCTCTTTGCCGCCACGGGTGAATGAGCTTCGTACATGGCTGGGCTCTGTGCGACCTATCCAGTGCTTAAGACTGAATATACTCGTCTAGTGTTTTGTGAAAATGCCGAATCCGCACCTCAAGGTCGCCCAACCACAAACCGGTGTAAGCCGCACTATTCATGCCTTGCTGCACATTCGGCAAGTTTCCGCCATCCTGATCGATCACCATGCCCAGGGACTTCTCGCCCGGGCCGTAGTCTTTATGCCGCGGACGCAGCTCAGGAATCTCATCTTCGTCAATCAGATATTTGAACGTGAAAGCGTCAAAAATCATCCGGTTTGGATCAATGGCATGCGGGCGATGCCGAAACAACATGAAATGATCATGGTGGGTATTAAACGTTAGATTCGGGAAGACCAGGTAATTGTAGTCATCGGTCAGTTGATCATCATTCAGTTCGCTGTAATCTCTCCCTTCACTGGCTGCTGTGCGACGAATATGTTGTTGTACAGTCTTCCGTATACCATCGACCGGCCCCTGATACGACGCCGGGTCAAGTCCCGCCTCGTGCAACATGAATTTCAGAGGCGGTGGGATCTCAGGTATGTGTTTGATCTTGGGGCTGGTCATGCCAAACGGCACAAGATACCGGGAATGCCGTTCATAGCAGTCTATTTGCACATCGAGATCGTTGAGGTACCAAAGCAACTGTGGATGCGTCGCCTCGACGTGATAAGTTTCATTAAACGCATCGACGGACGCTTTCCAGTTGCAGCCCCACTCCATGCTGACATCGTGAGTGAGCGTCATTCGATCAAAGTTATACGGCTCAAAGTGCCCTAGTAACGGCGCCATGTACTGATCGAAAGGCATCACATCTTTGTCCAGGCTATACCAAATCAGTCCGTTCCACTCCCGGCACGGCAGCTCCACCAGCCCGGCCGTTGGCAGTCCTTGCGGAAAAGCTTCTTTGTTAGGAATGCGGGCAAAACGGCCGTTGTATTGATACTCCCAGCCGTGGTATCCACATTTAAGTGTACCCTCGAGCTGCCCCATGCCCGTGGTAAGGAGTCGATTGCCGCGATGCATACACACGTTGAAAAATGCACGCACACTAGCATCGGTTTGTTTGACCAAAATCACCGACTCGCGTCCGATGTCCGTACAAATGTATTCACCCGGCTCGATCAAATCCCGACTCAGGCCTCCAAGCAGCCACACTTTGCTCCACATGCTATTCCACTCGAGCTCCATGTACTCGGTGGAGGTATAGCGTTCCTTAGGAATTTGTTGATACCCAAGCGCCGGAAGCTCGACATGCTCAACCGGCGTTCCGCCTTCCACTGCCGCCTTGACGCGCTCTACGGGTTTGTAGATTCGTTCTGTCATTGCTTACACAAGCTCAAGGGCGGGGTGTTATCACTGCACGCGCTTGGTAAAGCCGCCATCAACAATGAGGTTGGGGCCGCTTACCCACTGGGCTGCCGGACTCGACAGAAACACCACGCATTTCGCCACTTCCTCCGGCGTGCCCAAGCGTTGCGTTGGGTGATCGCGCAATACCTTGGTGTACCACTTGGGCATGGTGTCTTTGAGCATCTCCCACGTGCCGCCCGGGAACTCAATCGGGCCGGGAGATACCACGTTAACGCGAATATTGTCGCGCCCGACAAACTGTGACAACTGTTTTGAGTACGTGATGAGCGCGGCCTTCATCGCATTAAAGGCTTGCGGAACACCGAAGGTCTCGACAGCGGCGGTGGTGCCCATCACGGTAATAGCCCCCCCGCCCCCTGCTTTCATATGCTCGACAAC
>CBDUQI010000023.1:0-42707 GCA_965369325.1 uncultured Gammaproteobacteria bacterium | reverse complement strand
CCGCATCGACGCTGCCGGATGGTGAAGGCCCGGCAGCGACCACAAACTGATCACCCCCCACACTTAGTCCGCGCGTGCGCACGACGCGCCTTGGCGTGCGTGTCGCATCTGGCTCCTCCGCGGGCGGGTCGGCGGTCACTTTGCGCGTTGGCTGGGCCGCGGTGCCTGCGAGCGCTTCCGGTCGCACCCGGGTCGCCGGCAAATCGGCAGCCGGATAACTGCCCAACACTTTCAAGAATCGCGTACGTGTGCCGAGCTGGCGAATCGCCTCGGCCACCGACTCGCTTTCGATATTGCCTTCCAGATCGAGGTAGAAAATCTCCTCCCACGGATTGCCGATGATGGGTCTCGATTCAAGTTTGGTGATATTGATGTTGTGCGAGCGGAACAACTGCAATGCTTCCACCAGCGACCCTGGCTCATGCAGTGTCGCCATCACCAGCGAGGTCTTGCTGGCAATTTGCGTTGGCACCCGTCGTGCCTCCCGTGAGACCAGCAGAAAGCGCGTGTAGTTGGCGGTTTGATTCGCAATGCCCCCTTGCAGCACCTGCAACCCGGCTTGCTCACCAGCCTGCTCGCTCGCAATCGCGGCGGACTGCCCGCTGCTGTCGGCTGCCGCACGTTTGACCGCTTGCGCGGTTTCCACCGAGACCCGCTCGCAGTCGGTCAGCCCACGCACAAACTCGCTGCATTGTGCGAAGCCCTGCGGATGCGCGTACACGGTCTTAAGGCTTGAAATTGAAGCGCCCGCTGTTCCGAGCAGGCAGTGATTAATCTGCAGCGTGTGTTCGCCGATGACCGACAGGCTGGTGTGCATGAGCAGGTCGTACACTTCGTTAATGCCGCCCGAGGTCGTGTTCTCGATGGGGAGCATAGCGTAGTCGCTGGTGCCATCCTCCACCGCCTGCACGACTTCGGCAAAATTCTCGTATCCCAGGTAAATGATCTTGTTGGGTTGGCCGGCAAAATGGCGCCCGATGGCCACGTGGCTGTAGGAGCCTTTGTCACCCTGGAACGCGATACTGATTTTGCCGGGACCGTCGTCCTGGGCACCGCCGCCGCTGAGCAGCAGCGTGTGTTGAGCGCGCACCGAATCGTCGATGATGGTGTGGAAGACGCGGGTGACATACAACGCATCCAGGCCTTCAGCGCGGCCGCGCTGAATCAAGGTTTCAAGCAGTGCCTCTTCGCGCACCGGATCACGCACGGAGCGTCCGTCTGCCGCCTTCGTGCGTGCGACGTCCAGGCTGATACCGCGTCGTTCGGCAAGCAGCTTGATGAGCGTGCCGTCCAGCGCCGTAATGCGAGTTCGAAGCGCACTTAAGTTACGCTGGGGTGGCTTGGCATCGTCGGTCACATCGATCTCCAAGGTAGTATGCAGGCACAAAAAAACCTCCGCGGCGGGAGGCTTGCTGGTCGGCGTGGTGTTTGCTCAGCCGATCGTTAGCCTCCCCCGAGTGGGCTGCTAAAAAAGCTAAAGCTAAAGCTAAAGTTAAACGTGAGCATAGCTTCATTCAACGCTGCACGCCCCGGTTTGTCAAGCGTCGGTGTGCCCGGTGGGCGACTGAGGTGGATTGAGAATCTGCTCCAGCGCATCGTCATGCGCGTGCCACATGGTGTCCACCCATTGCTGGAACTGTACTCGAAACGCTTCATCGTTCTGGTAGTCACCCCCTTGCATCCGCGCCGGAATAGATACTTTGTGAACGTGTACGACCACATTGGGTAAGTTCCCGCTTAGCAAATCCCATAACGAGGCACTGCGCTTTGGGGGGTAGGCGATTAATATGTTTAACAGCGTGTCGATCGTGCCATTGCCCATTGCCGCGATGACAAACGCCATGCCGCCAGCCTTTGGGCGCAATAGGTGCTTGTACGGTGATGCCTGGCGTTTGTGCTTGGCTTCGGTGTGTCGGGTGCCTTCGATAAAGTTGGCAATCGAGGTGGGCTGGTCGGCGAAACGTTCGCAGGCGCGCCTGGTTGCTTCCAGGTCCTGACGACGCAAGTCTGGGTTGCGTGCGATCGCCTCTTTGGAGTGACGTTGCATAAAGGGCATGTCCAGGGCCCACCATGCAAGGCCCAGTAGCGGGACCCAGATGAGTTGCTTCTTAATGAAGAAGTGCAGGAACGGTACACGTCGGTTCAGCGCTGCCTGGATGACGAAAATGTCGGCCCAGCTTTGGTGATTAGCGCTGACCAGATACCACGCCTGCTTGCTGAGCCCTTCGGTGCCCTGAATATCCCACTGGATCCGGTGCAGGCTGGCGATGAAGTTATTGCCACTGATCCAGGCCTCCCCGATGATCGTAAGTACATGCGTGCATGCGATTCGCCAACGGGCAACAGGCACCAGCAACTTGGCGATCGCGACCAAGTAGAAGGGAACAATCCAGAAAACCAGATTGAGCACGATCATCAGCGCGGTGAGTGTGCCCAACACCGGGCCTGGAAGGAACGAAAGCATGTAATGGAAGTCCGGCGACCTGACAGGCTCCGGATTCTCGCATATCCGCCCGCGGTTAACTATCGTGGACAGCGATCCCGCCCGTGATGCGCCAATGACCAACGGACGGGACCTGAGTCGGCCCATCCTACGGTATCAGTCAGCAAGTTGGTTTGATGACCGGCGGGGACGGCATGCGCCCCCGCGCAGGTGGATGCTCTAGAACAAACCGCTGATATTGCCGTCATCGTCGATGTTGATGCGTTCGGCCGCCGGCACCTTAGGCAAGCCCGGCATTGTCATCATGCTGCCGCAAATTGCAACGATAAAGCCGGCACCGTTGGCTAAGCGCACCTCGCTCACATTCAGGGTGTGCCCCGTGGGCGCGCCGCGCCGGGTAGGATCGGTCGAGAACGACATCTGGGTTTTCGCCATACAAATAGGGTAGCTGCCGTACTTGTCCTGCCATGCGGCCAGTTGCTTCGCCACCTTGGTGTCGAAGGTGACCGTATCAGCGCGGTAAACGCGTTTGGCGACGGCTGAGATTTTCTCGGTCAATGGCATCTCATCGGGGTACACAAAGGTGTGCTCGCCCGGGGCATCCTCCACCTGGCGAGTCACGGCACGAGCGAGACCTTCCGCGCCAGCGCCGCCGTCAGCCCAGTGCTTGGAGACGACGGCCTCGACGCCCAGGGCTTCGCAACCTTGTTTCAGTTGCGCGACTTCGGCATCGGAATCGAACGTGAAGTGGTTGATCGCGACAATGCAGGGCAGGCCGTAAACCGTGGTGATGTTCTCGATATGACGCTGCAGATTGACCATGCCACGCTCGAGTGCGCCCAGGTCTTCGGTATTCAGTTCTTTGGCATCGGCGCCGCCGTGGAACTTAAGTGCCCGGATGGTGGCAACCAGTACCACTGCTGAGGGCTTCAGTCCGGCCTTGCGGCACTTGATGTCGATGAATTTTTCTGCACCAAGGTCGGCACCAAAACCGGCTTCAGTAATGACATAATCGGCCAGCTTCAACGCTGTGCGCGTTGCGGTGACCGAGTTGCAGCCGTGCGCGATATTGGCGAATGGGCCGCCGTGGATAAACGCCAAGTTGTTCTCCAGCGTTTGTACCAGGTTCGGCTTAATTGCATCCTTAAGTAACGCCGCCATCGCGCCGTCGGCGTTTAGATCGCGTGCGTGCACTGGGGTAACACCGTCGCGTTTGTAACCCACCACGATGCGTCCCAGGCGCGCCTTCAGATCGGCACGCGAGGTGGCCAGACACAGGATGGCCATCACTTCGGAGGCGACCACAATGTCGAAGCCGTCGGTGCGCGGGAAACCGTTCATGACGCCGCCCAGACCGGCAGTAATCACGCGCAAAGCCCGGTCGTTCATGTCGACCACGCGCTTCCACTGAATCCGCCGCTGATCGATGTCCAGTTTGTTGCCGTGATGGATGTGGTTGTCTACCAGTGCGGCTAGCAAGTTATTGGCAGCCGCAATGGCGTGGAAGTCACCAGTGAAATGCAGGTTGATGTCTTCCATTGGCACCACCTGAGCATGACCGCCGCCAGCGGCGCCGCCCTTGATGCCGAAGCACGGCCCCAGCGACGGCTCGCGGATACAGATGAGCGTGTTGTTGCCTATGCGGTTCATTGCATCGCCCAGTCCCACCGTGGTGGTGGTTTTACCCTCACCCGCGGGGGTAGGGCTGACGGCGGTGACCAGCACCAGCTTGCCGTCGGGGCGGTCTTTCAATGACTCGATGTAATCCAGCGACAACTTAGCCTTGTAATGACCGATAGGATCAAGATGCTCCGCGTCGATCGCGCACTGGTCTTTCGCCAGGCCCAGGATGGGTTCCATTTTCGCTTTTTGTGCAATTTCTATGTCTGACATAACAGCCCTCTGTGGGTAGGGAAAGTACCTGTAGCAACATGACCAGGAGCGACACTTTGTCGCTTGACCGGCGACAGCGCAAGCCGAAAATACCGGTCGTGTCCGAATAAGGCAAATGACTGGCGTCTGCAGCCCCCATGATTCCATCGGTGGTACCTAATCAGAGGGTAAGTCGGCCTTCGTAGGGGGCAGTCAAGCGTCGCAACCGGACTATCACGGCGACTCAGAACGCGGGATCGGCACAGCAGACCCGCGAGGCTGGCATCCGTTGCGCAAATACCCCATAGTTCACCCGAGCCCATGCTCAGGCAATGTACTTTCTGTTAGGAGTTGAACGTGTTTATTGAGTCCAGCCCTCTGGCCGATTTTGACCCCGAAGTGTGGACCGCGATTCAGGCGGAGCGTCAGCGCCAGGAACACCACATTGAGTTGATTGCTTCTGAGAACTACGCCAGCCCGCGGGTGTTGCGGGCCCAAGGGTCGGTATTGACCAACAAGTACGCCGAGGGCTATCCGTCCAAACGTTACTACGGCGGGTGCGAGCATGTGGATGTCGCCGAGCAGTTGGCCATCGACCGGGCCAAAGCGTTGTTTTCGGCCGACTACGCGAATGTGCAGCCGCATTCGGGATCGCAGGCCAACGCCGCGGTGTATATGGCGCTGTTGAGCGCGGGTGATACCGTTCTTGGAATGTCGCTGGATCACGGTGGCCACCTCACCCACGGGGCAAAACCGAACTTCTCCGGCCGCCTGTACAACGCTGTGCAATACGGCATCGATGCCGAAGGGCGTATCGACTATGGGCAAATTGAGGCGCTGGCGCAGGAGCATCGGCCGAAAATGATCATCGCCGGGTTTTCGGCCTACTCGGGGTTGCTGGATTTTGAACGGTTTCGTGCGATTGCCGATAGCGTTGATGCGTATTTGATGGTCGACATGGCGCATGTCGCCGGGCTGGTGGCGACGGGGCTTTACCCTAACCCGGTGCCGTACGCAGATGCTGTCACCACTACCACACACAAAACCTTGCGCGGGCCGAGAGGCGGGCTGATTCTGGCCCGAGAGAACCCGGATCTAACTAAAAAGTTCAACTCGCTGGTGTTCCCTGGTATTCAGGGCGGGCCGCTGATGCATGTGATTGCCGCCAAGGCGGTGGCGTTTCGCGAGGCATTGGCGCCGGAATTTGCGGAGTATCAGAAGCAGGTGCTGGTGAACGCGCGCACACTTAGCGAAGCGTTGATGAAGCGCGGGTTCTCCGTCGTCTCCGGCGGTACTCAAAACCATCTGTTCTTGCTCGATCTGGTGGACAAGGGGCTCACCGGCAAAGTAGCGGATGCAGCGTTGGGCAAGGCCAACATCACGGTGAACAAAAACGCGGTACCGAATGATCCGCAGTCACCGTTTGTCACCTCCGGGCTGCGCATAGGCTCGCCTGCGATCACCACCCGCGGTTTCCGTGAGGCCGAGTGCGAAATGGTCGCTAGTTGGATCGCCGAAGTGTTGGAAGCCACCGAGGACCGAAATGTGCTCACCCGCGTGCGGGAAGAGGTGGTTGAACTATGCCAGCGCTTCCCCGTGTACGGTGACCTGGCGGGCGGGTAGTGTGCACAGCGAGCGCCGCTATTCGATCCACTCGATAATATGGTGCTCGAGTTCGTCCGCGTCCCGCTCGTGAATCACCCGTGCTTTGACCGAGATGCCGGCCTCAACAACCGAGGACGGGTCCCCTGAGACCAGTGGGTGCCACCAACGCAAGTCTTCGCCGTTGGCGATCAGTCGATACGCGCAGGTCACTGGCAGCCAGTCCGGTGTATCCAGTTGTTCGGGGGTGAGGGTGATGCATTCCGGCACTCGCGTTGAGCGGTTGGGATAATCGGTGCAGCGGCACTGGCGTACATCCAGCAGGTTGCAGCAGACGTTGGTATAAAAGCGGCAGCCTGAGTGCTCGTCTTCGAGTCGAAACAGGCAGCAACGACCGCATCCGTCGCACAACGATTCCCACTGCTCGGTGGACATGTCGCGGTAGTGAGTGGTTTTCCAAAAAGGCGGTTTTGACACGATGGGCGTCCCGGTTGGCGCTAACGGTCAAGTCTAGCATTTGTGCTACGCCACCGAGCAGAGGATCGTGCGGGCGGCGCAGTTCTGTCGCGCGAGCTGATCGAGTATCCTGCGCCTGTCAGTTCAGGAGCGCTCACTATGCCGACGAAGCGGCCGAAGCCAAGGATTACCGAGCTCAGCTACGCGCCTGATAGCGCGTTGCGTTGCCAGGCCCTGCGCCACGAGCCGTGGTTCATGTTTTTGGACAGCGGCTGGCCGGGTAACAAATCGGGTCGCTACGACATCATCGCGGCCAGGCCGTTTCTCACGTTTTCCACCGACGGCCCCTCAACCCGTGTGATGAGCGTACATGGGGAGTATTGCAGCGAAGATAACCCGATCCAGCTGATCCGCGAAGCGCTTGGTACGCCGGTGGATCAACAACACGATCTGCCGTTCTGCGGCGGGATGATGGGCTACTTCGGCTACGATTTGGGCCGTCGGTTCGAATCGGTGCCGGATATTGCCGAGCGCGATATTGACATGCCCGATATGGCGGCTGGGCTGTACGATTGGGCGGTGGTGGTCGACCATATGCTTGAGCGTTGCTGGCTGATCGGACAGGGGCGCGATGAGCGCACCTTTGATGAGTGGGCGCAGATTGAGGCGCAGGCCCAGTCGATGATGCAGCGTGAGATGCTCGATCCGTTTTCGGTGTTGAGCGAGCCGCAAGCGAATCTGGACTGGGACGGCTACAAAGCTGCCTTCGAGCAGATCAAAAGGCACATTCGGGCCGGTGATATCTACCAGGCGAACCTGACCCAACGGTTTTCGGCTCGGATGACAGGTGACCCGTGGGGCGCCTATCTGCGTTTGCGCGAGATAAATCCAGCCCCGTACAGCGCCTTTATGCAACTGTCGCAGGGCGCGGTGCTCAGCTCCTCGCCTGAGCGGTTCCTGCAGGTGCGTGACCGCACCGTGGAGACCCGGCCGATCAAAGGCACCCGCCCGCGCTCTTATCTGCTCGAGCACGATAAGTGGCTGGCGGAGGAGCTGCGCCGCAGCGCAAAGGATCGGGCTGAGAATGTGATGATTGTTGATCTGTTGCGCAACGATCTCGGCAAGTGTTGTGAACCGGGGTCGGTGCAGGTACCGAGTTTGTGGGCGATCGAGAGCTATGCCAGTGTGCACCACCTGGTGAGCACTGTTGTCGGGCGGCTTGAGGCAGGTGTGCATCCGTTGGAGCTGCTGCAGGCCTGTTTTCCGGGTGGCTCCATCACAGGGGCGCCAAAACTGCGTGCGATGCAGGTGATTGAAACACTCGAGCCGCATCGACGCAGCGTCTACTGTGGCGCGATTGGCTACGTGGGTTTTGACGGGGCGATGGATACCAATATTGCTATCCGCACACTTGTGCACCACAGCAATCAACTGCATGCCTGGGCCGGCGGCGGCATCGTGTGGGATTCCAAACTGGCTGCCGAGTACCAGGAAAGCCTGGATAAGGCGGCTGCATTGCTGAAAGTAATGAGCCCACCCACACCACCGAGCTAGTGCAAGTGCTCGCGACCTTCGCAGGTGCCATTGCGCCCACGCTCGCACTTCTCCTATAGTCAAATCTCCTGAGGGGGATGCTGCCTAACCAACGCGTTCGATTTGTGTCGATGCACGGGGGTGCGGTGACGCTGATGGCTTTGCTGCGCGGCGTTGCGGGCACCGCCTGAGATGATGTGAGTTAGCGGGGAGTTCACTTGGCCGATCTGAAGATCAACGGCGTCCTAATCCAGGACGATTACTCGGAAACATTCGGTGCACGCGTCGCCCGCATTCTGGTCACTAGCCTGAATGATAAGTGGGCATATGAGGCGGCGATGGAGACTAAGGGGCTGGGGCGCTCTGCCACGGCGCCTCCGTGTGAGGCCACGCTGGAGCGAGCGGTTGCGCCTGCGGATACCCCGGACGGGCGGCCCGGCTACCTGATCCAGGTGATGGATAGAAAGCTCGAGAAGCTGACGGCGTGCTTGGCGTTGCGGATCCGCAAGGGGGCCGTCCCCAATCCACAGACCAGTGTGTTCGATGCACTGGACCCGCAGCTGGCGACGCAGACGCTGGATCTGGAAGGTACCGTTATTCCCCGATTCGGTGATGGCTTTGAGACCGAAATGGAGGCCTTTGGGCGACAGGTCTACCGCATCCCGAGGATGGATGGCTGGTTCCACGTACAGCGCAAGTTTGGTATCTGCGAAGGCGTTACCGGTGGTATGTATCTGATCTTGGGCGATACCATCGAAAATACACTGGCAGCGGCCGAAGCCAGCCTTGCCAGCGTTGGGGCGATCGACAATATTGTGGTCAAGTGCGCGGCCAGCGGCTCCAAAGTTGGGGCTAAAAACTACACGGATATGGTGGCGACCACCAATGATTCTTACTGCCCGAAGCTGGTGGACAATCCGGATCGGCAGGTGCCCGATGGGGTAGGCTGTATCTACGAAATTATCGTCAGCGGACCACGCGGCGACGATGTGCGCGCCGGGATGCGGGCGGGCATCGAAGCGGCCACCCAATGTGCGGGCGTGCGGGAGATTCACACCGCCAACTACGGTGGCAAGCTGGGCAGCGGGAAGATTCAGCTACATGGTCTATTCGCGTAGCAGTGGGCCCGCAGGCAGCGAGCGCATAACACGGCCTCTATGGGGGAGCGATTGACGGGCGAGCAGACACCGGCGGACGGGTACGAGGTGCGCATATGCGCTCCCGCGCGCCTGCACATGGGGTTCATGGATCCGAGCGGGCGTACGGCCAGCACTTTTGGCAACCCCAAGGGCGCGGGTGAAGTTGATCGAGCTCGGCGCTTCGGCGGTGCCGGATTGGCGCTTGAGCATCCGCAGACCATCGTCAAGGTCACCCGCCATTGCGGCATCACCGCTGAGGGCGAGCACGCCGAACGGGCGCAGCAGTACGCCGCGCGGATCGCGCGGCAGATACGTCTGCCGAGTGGTGTGGCGGTCACCGTGCAAGAGGCTATTCCGGCCCATACCGGCCTCGGCTCCGGTACCCAACTGGCACTGGCTGTGGGTGTGGGCATCTGCGAATTATTTGGTCTTCAGTTAAGTACCGCACGCGTCGCCGAATTGCTTGGTCGCGGTGCGCGGTCCGGCATTGGCGTGGGGGCTTTTGATTTGGGTGGGTTTCTGGTGGATGGCGGTCGGGGTGTGCGCGATCGTCCGCCGCCAATTGTCAGCCGCATGCCGTTTCCGAGCGATTGGAGGCTGCTGCTCGTGTTCGACACAAGTGCTAGCGGCGTCGCCGGAGAAGAAGAAAAAGACGCGTTCAAACGCTTGCCACCGTTTAGTCATGTGCTGGCATCGCACTTGTGCCGCCTTACATTGCTGGAAGCGCTGCCCGCTCTGGCTGAACACGATCTGGATTGTTTCGGTGAGGCGATCAGCGAGTTGCAGGCCCAGGTGGGTGACTACTTTGCGCCGATCCAGGGCGGGCGCTATGCCAGCAAAGCGGTCGGCAGCGTATTGGATTGGGCGGGTGCTCAACACTATCGTGCGCGCGGGCAAAGCTCCTGGGGACCGACCGGCTTTATCGTGTGCCGTAGCGCACGAGATGCACAGGATCTGCGGCTGCGCGCGGAGACTCAGTTTGGCGATCAGCCAAGTTTAAGTTTTATGGTGTGCCAGGCGCGCAACGCGGGTGGCACGGTGAGCACGGGCACGGATCAGCTACATCCGGCAACTGAACAGGTGGCAACACGTTGAGCGCGGCACGCATTTTACATTTCTTGTCTCCGGCAGCGAACGTAAGCCCGTTCGATGTGAACATGGCTATCGATGCGGGTTATCAGCACGTTGTTCCGTACACGGGTGTTAGTGCGAGTGATGTGACCGCGCTGGTACAGGACGCGATATTTTCGCGCCCTCCGGGGCGCTTTCGCGAGACGGCAGTGTTTCTCGGTGGTTGGGATGTAAATCTGGCGGCCGACATGCTTGCCGCCGCGCGCAAAGGACAGGTGCCGCCGTTTGAAGTGTCGGTGATGGCGGACCCGAACGGGGCCTACACCACGGCGGCCGCGCTGGTGGCATTGGCCGAGAAACGTCTGCGTGAGCAAACCGGTGAGGGGTATGCGGGGCGCAAAGCGGTTATTTTCGGTGGCGGGCCGGTCGGCTTGTGCACGGCCGTGCTTATTCACCGGCAGGGCGGCGAGGTGGCGTTGGCACGGCTGACCTCGCCTAAGCCCGAGCGGGAAGCGGCAGCGCGTGGTTTTCTCGAGCGTTACGACGTAGACATTCCTTGGTTGTCAGCGCAGGACGCCGCCGCAAAGCAGCAGGCACTGATGGACGCTGACGTGGTCGTTACCAGCGCCAAGGCCGGTATTCGCATTCTGGATCAAGCACTACTGACACAAGCACCTCGGGCGCGCGTGCTGGCCGACGTTAACGCGGTGCCACCCAGCGGCATCGAAGGCGTTGAGGCCACGGACAAAGATGCCAGTGTCAACACCGGTGCGGGGAGCGCCTCGGGCATCGGCGCACTGGCCATAGGTAATATTAAGTACAAGGTTCAGTCAGGCTTGCTCAAGCAGATGCAGAGCGCCGATTCGGCGCAGGTGCTGGATTTTCCGGACGCGTTCTTGCTGGCGCGCGAGTGCGTGTAAGCAACGCCATGCCTGGCGCACATATCAGTGTGAATCATTCCGCGCTGCCCCGCGTGCGCGAGCTGATTGCTAACGCCGATGCACTGCGCGTCATTGTCAGTCAGGACGAAGCAGGCGTGACCATTGTGGATGCGGGCATTGCCTGCCCCGGCAGCTTCGCTGCCGGAGTGCTGATCGCCCGCATCTGTATGGCCGACCTGGGACGCGTATCACTCAGCGCACAGTCAACTTTTGTCGATTGGCCATGGCAGGTTCAGGTCAGCACCAGCCAACCATTGCTGGCATGCCTGTGCAGTCAGTACGCGGGTTGGCATTTGCACCACGATAAGACGCCTAAGTTTAATGCACTGGGCTCTGGCCCAGGGCGCGCGCTGGCGGGCAAAGAGGCATTGCTGAAAGAGCTGCGTTACGTTGATCACGCTGAGCACAGTTGCCTGGTATTGGAAACATCTAACACACCGCCACCGGTGCTAACGCGTGCCATCGCTGAGGCATGCGGTGTGTCGCCCGGCGCGCTAACGCTGGTGCTGACACCTACCGGCAGTCTGGCAGGTGTGACTCAGATTGCCGCTCGGGTGGTGGAAGTGGCGATGCACAAAGCGCATGAACTTAAGTTCCCGTTAGCGGCAGTGCTTGAAGGTGTAGGCAACACACCGCTACCACCGCCCAGCAATGACGACATGCTGGCGATGGGCCGTACCAACGACACCATTCTCTTTGGTGGCGATGTGCATCTGTGGGTGGACACCGAAGACGCCGCCGCGCAGGCATTGGCTGAGGAACTGCCGAGCAGCAGCTCGCGCGACTACGGCAAGCCCTTCGCGACGGTATTCAAGCACTACGACTACGACTTTTTTAAAATCGATCCACTGTTGTTCAGCCCCGCCCGTGTTGCGGTGACCAGTGTCCGCAGTGGGCGCACTTTCCGTGCCGGCCGGGTGGATGAGGCCTTGCTTAAACACTCGTTCGGTTTGTAACAGACAGATGCCGGGCGTCAAGGCATCAGCGTCGTACAAGGGACAACCGAGCAACCCAGTGGCCGGGGCGGTGCTGCGCAGTTGTCTGCAGGAGCTGACCGCGCTCAAGCCGGGCAACGTGGGTGAGCATGGGGCTGGGCACAACATGGTGCTCGAGCAGTTTCGTGTTAGCGCGCATGTTGTGGCGAATCCGCTTGGTGGCGCTGATGGCAGCGTTGGTGAGCGGATATTGAGCAGCATCCGGGCGACCCATGCAGCGGTGGGTTGTAACACTAATCTAGGTATCGTCCTGCTGGCCGCACCCCTAGCGCACTGTATGTACGAGATGGATGGTGGTGATGACTTGCAGGAACGTTTGCGTCGTACATTGGCAAGGTTGAGCGTCGCGGATGCACAGGATGCATTTGACGCAATTTCGCTGGCACAACCGGCCGGGTTGGGTAAAACGAAGCAGCACGATGTGGCCGAGCGCGCGCGGGTGACGTTGCTTGCGGCAATGGCCAGTGCCGCAAAACGTGATCGAATTGCTTATGAGTACATAAGCGATTACAGCGGGATTTTCGGGCCCGGTCTAGAAGCACTGGGGTTCTGGCGCGAACAACGTGCGGTGCCCTTCGACTGGGCAACGGTTGGGGTATACTTAAGTTTCCTTGCGGAGATACCGGACTCGCATATTGTTCGAAAATTCGGGAGGGACAAGGCGACAGAGGTGATGTCGCAGGGGGGGAGGCTGCGCGATCAGATGCTGGCGTGCGCTCAGGTGCAGCAAATGCAGGATTCGCTAATGCAGTTTGATCGGGCGCTAAAACGTGACGGGCTCAATCCCGGTACCAGCGCTGACCTGACCGTGGCTACATTGCTGGCCTTCCACCTGCAAGAATTGTTAACAGATACGCCGGTGGCCTAAATACTACTCAGGCGTATCGGGGGAATGACCGGCGGGGGGAAGTATCGCGCGGGTCCTAGTTCAAGTGAGGAGTGGAAAATGGCGAAAATTACTGGAGTGTGTGTCGGTGAATCTTTGGTAGGCGACGGCAATGAAGTCGCCCACATCGACCTGTTGGTTGGCCCGCGTGGCTCGGCGGTGGAAACCGCATTCTGTAACGGACTGGTGAACAACAAAGATGGGTTCACCAGCCTGCTGGCGGTGATCTCACCCAACGTGCCGGCGAAACCGAATACCCTGATGTTCAACAAAGTAACCATCAAAGGGGCCACCCAGGCCGTGCAGATGTTCGGACCCGCTCAAAAAGCGGTCGCCAAAGCGGTAGTGGATTGTGTTGATGACGGCACTATTCCGGCTGACGAGGCTGATGATCTGTTTATCTGCGTTGGCGTATTCATCCATTGGGAAGCCACGGATGATGCCAAGATCGAAAAGTACAACTACGAAGCAACCAAAGAGGCACTGCAGCGCGCGGTGGCTAATACGCCAACGGCGGCTGAGGTGTGTTCACTGAAGAACACCGATCACCCGTTTGGGGCGAACGTCGTATAAGACCGGAGGTTCCCGCGCGTTCGCGCGGGGACCCCATATCTGCATTAACGCTCAGTCGTCTGAGACTGGGGCCGCATTGATGCTTCACAGTCAAACCCCATAAAAAACTGCCCCGGCCCGGTATCCGTTGAGGCTGCAGCGTGCGATCCGCTTGCATAGAGGCTCACCAGTCGCATCTGCCCGTTCGCCAGACAAGGGCCCTGCATTAGGCTGGTGGCCTCATCGCCCGCCAGCAGGCAATGGCTTTGGGTGAGATAAAACCGCGCCAGCAATCGATGCTGAATCAGCGAGCGCACAATGTCCGGGCCGGCTTGGATGTAGACACGCTGATACCCGTGCTCCGTTAGACAGGCGGCGAGGGTCGGCCCGCTGATGGCATCCCCAGCGGAGGTATCAAAAGTCTCCTGCCGTCTTAGCACGGTGCACCCCTGTCGGGCGAGAGCATCCGCGCGAGTATCTGGCGCGGTTGATCCCGTCAGCACCGTCACCCGCTGCGCGTGTGCACGCAACGTCTCTGGCAATTCAAAGTCCAACGACATACTCAGAATCACCACCGCAGGCTGTTCGTGCCAGCCCTGTTGCTTGCGCCACTGCGCCAGATGCACTTGTGCGGGTCGCACGCCTATCTGCAGGATATTTCCGTGCTGCCCCCGTGCGAGCGCACGCAGGTAGCCCCCGTGAGTCACCAAGCAATCCGCATGCGCTTGCAACTGCGTAAACAAATCCCAGTCGATCGCCGAGGCCAGGGCGGCCGGGACGATGTGGTGCGCAGTGTCTGGCTGCGCGACGGCGATACGCCCATCCAGGCTGGCTGTAAAGTTTGCATAAATCCAGGGCGCGGATGAGGTGCTGTGACCGATGCGCTGCTGTAGATACAGTGACGACACCGGTAGTTGCTCGCCAGTGGTGGGCACTAACTGAGTGACGGTACGTTCGGTTGCGGCCAAGTGGTTTCCAGAATTCGGGATGACAGGTTCGATAGTTTACACTTGCTTGGGTCGGCAGCGGTGGCCACCTGTGGTCCCGCATGGAATACCAAGGGAGTGCCACATGGGCGATCGACGGCAAGATAAGACTTACACCCAGGAGGAGATCGAATCGCGCCTGGCGCGGGAGTTGCCTCACTGGTACTTCGAGAATGGCTGGATCCGGCGCAAGTACAAAACCGGCGGATGGAAGGGCACCCTGATGGTAATCAATACGGTGGGGCATCTGGCGGAAGCCGCCTGGCATCATCCGGACATCAGCGCGTCGTATGCGTTTGTGGTGGTCAAGTTGATGAATCACGCCGCAAAAGGGGTGACGGATAAAGATTTTGAGCTGGCGCTAAAAATTGAAGAGGTAGTGCAATGGCAACCGGGGCTTGCGGAAGGCGCGCTGGAGGGCACGCCCGAGGATCAGCGGTTTAAATACATCAAATACGACGACTAGTGCCCGAGCGTATCCTATTTCTGACGGGACATCTGGCCCGCGAGAGCCTGGAGCGGGAGCTTGCGGCATTGCCCAAGCGCACATTCGACTACCAGGTGCATGACCTGGGGCTGAAGGTGGCGGCCTTAATGACTGCAGCCATGATTGCCCGTCGGCTGGACGATGCGCGCGGCGCCGACCGGGTTCTGGTGCCCGGCCTGTGTGGTGGCGATCTGGCCCCGTTGCGGGACAAATTTGGCGTCAGCGTAGAGCGCGGCCCGAAAGATCTCAAAGACCTGCCGGAGTTCTTTGGCATGCGGGGCCGCAAGCCGGACTTGTCCCAGCATCGGGTGAAAATTTTCGCCGAGATCGTGGACGCACCGCATATAGGCGTCGCGCAGATTGTGAGCCGCGCACAACAGTATGTGGCGGCCGGCGCCGATGTGATTGATCTTGGCTGCCTGCCGGGCACGCCATTCGCGCATCTGGAAGAGGCGGTGCAGGCGTTGACTGACGCCGGGATGACGGCGAGTGTGGATTCCCTAGAACCGGATGAACTGCGCCGCGCAGGGCTGGCGGGCGCTTCGTATCTACTGAGCCTGAAACAAAGCACGCTGCATCTGGTAGACGAAGTGGAAAGTACGCCGGTGCTTATTCCCGAGCAGGCGGGCGACTTGTCGTCGCTATATCGGGCGGCAGAGTTTATGCAGGCCAGAGGGCGCGAGTATTATTTGGACCCGATCCTGGATCCGGTGCATTTTGGGTTTACTGATTCGATTCTGCGCTACCGCAGCGTACGCGAGGTCTTGCCGGAGGCCCCCATCATGATGGGGATTGGTAACGTGACCGAACTGACTGATGCCGACACCAGTGGTATTACCGCAATTCTGATGGGGGTCATCTCGGAACTACGGATTGACGCGGTGCTGAGCACACAGGTAAGCGGGCATGCCAGCAGCGCGGTGCGTGAGGCGGATCTGGCACGACGCATCATGTATCTGGCACATAGCGAGGGGCGGCTACCGCGCGCATACCATCCGGGGCTGATGGTGCATCACGATAAGAAACCGTTCCCGTACACCAAAGCGGAAATAGGCGAAACGGCAGCATCCATTCGTGACCGGAACTTTCGCATTCAGGTGAGTGAGGAGGGCGTGCACGTGTACAACCGCGATGGCATTCAGTGCGCAAGCGATCCGTTCGATTTGTTTGAAGGCCTGGATGTGGATAGCGATGGCGGACATGCGTTTTATCTGGGGGTGGAACTTGCACGGGCGCAGATCGCCTGGCAACTGGGCAAACGCTATCTGCAGGACAATGAACTTGAGTGGGGCGTCGCGCGCCGTTTCCCACCTGACGAGCTTCAGGTGGACGAACGCGGTTACCGTACCCCAGGCAGCACCCTGGCAAGCCGCAAAGCGCGCCGGCAAGCGGATGAAGAGGACCAGGAATGATCACGGAAACCGTGGTAACCACCGTCAATGCGGCCGGGCAAACGCATATCGCGCCGATGGGCATGCGTGAGGTTGACGGGCTGGTGTTGTTGGCACCGTTCGAGCCGTCGAGCACCTTGGAGAACCTGCGCAGCACCGGCTGTGCGGTCATCAATCTGGTGGATGATGTGCGGGTGTTCGCGGGGTGTCTTACCGGGCGCCGCGACTGGTCGCTGAGCCCGACGCGGAGAATCCGCGGTAATCGTTTGACCAATACGGTGGTGCATCGGGAACTAGAAGTGGTGCGTATCGAGCACGACGAGATGCGGCCACGTGTGTTTGCCCAACAGGTGTATGCCGAGTCGCATGCGCCGTTCGCCGGGTTTAACCGTGCGCAGGCCGCAGTGATTGAGGCTGCGGTGTTGGTTAGTCGGTTGCACATGCTTCCTGCCGAAAAAATCGATCAAGAAATGGCGTATCTAAGCATTGCGATCGAGAAAACCGCGGGCCCACGTGAGCAGGAAGCCTGGGGTTGGCTGATGGCGCGCATCGAACAGTTCCGGGCCGAGTCTGATTAGAACTTCCCGTTGTCGTTTTTCCATTTGCTGGGTGGTGCAATTTTTTCGGTCGTGTCCCAATGCTCCACGATTTTGCCATTGGCCAGGCGAAATAGATCATAGAAGGCGGTATGGACGTCCTCGTAGTTGCCCTCGCTGACGCAAAGCACAAAGCTCCCTTCGGCGAGAACGCGATGGACGCGATGATAGTTGATGCGCCTGCTCCCGTTCGCCTGCGCGACTTCCAACTCGCCCCGCAGAAGGGCCACGCCGTCTCCGAGTCGCGGGTTGTGTTCAGTGTAGGTGTGCTCGTCCACAAAATCGGTCATTCGCTCGAGTTGCCCATCGACGAGTACCGATTCAACAAAAGCGCGGACGAACGCTCGGTTGCGTTCCGTTAGTTCGAGATCAATAGCCTCTGTAGGCCCGTCCACCATCGTGTGACCGGATTGGTTTGGCCCTTGCCTTTCCTGAATGTTATCCCAATGCTCAACCGCTTGGTTGTCCTCAAATCTGAAGACTTCAAAGCCGATCTTGCGGGTTGCAAAGTCATACTCTGTATGCCCAAAGACGAAGTCCCCGTCCTCAAAGACCCGCACGATATTTACCCTGGGTGAGGTCTCGGACAGTCGTTGAAATAGGGCGGCCAGACCTTCACTCCCTTCGTGGGTCTGCGGGTTGTGCTGAATGTACTTCGCTTCAGCCACCACGCCGATCGGACCGGGATCGCCGGTCTGGATGCTCTTGAGCAACGCGCAAATTTGGTCTTTCTTAGCCACCGTCATGATCATAGTTCCTGGCAAGATGTGTCGCCGCGCCAACTCTGTATTCACGGGAAGGGTATTTCGAGAGCTTCTCGCCGAGGCCGCAAGAATATCTAGTCGCCGCGAACACCTCCTAGCTCGGTCGCGATCTAAATGCCTGCCACGCAAACATCGCAAACGCGAAAACGCCTATGCTAAATATGATATCACCCGGAACACGAGCCCAAACGAGCCCCTCCATAATCGGGCTATGCATAAATTCGGAACTACGCGCCGCTGCATAGAAATGTTTGATGCTCGTGTAGGTTTGCCATAGCCCTTGGGGCAGCAGAGAAAGGAAAGTCATCATTGCGAGACCGATGTTCAGGCTCCAAAACGAAATACGCAACAGATTCTGGTTCCAGTGCCTGGCGTCTGTTAATCCTCTAAAGCAAAAGAGCATTAGACCAAGACCAAGAAAACCGTAAACACCAAACAAAGCGGCATGACCGTGGTTCGCGGTAGTGTTGAGACCTTGCATGTAGTAAAGCGCAATAGGTGGATTGATCAGAAATCCGAACAGCCCGGCTCCAACCATATTCCAAACCAAAACGGCCGAGAAAAACATGAACGGCCAGTGGTAGGCCTCCTCCCATTTTTCCTGCCCCTCAATCTTCGCGTGATTGTAGGCCTCGAAACCGACAACCATCAGAGGCACCACCTCCAACGCCGAAAACGTCGCGCCGAGCGCCATTACTGATATTGGCGTGCCACTGAAGTAAAGGTGATGGAATGTCCCGAGAACCCCGCCACAGAGAAAAATAATCGTGGCAAACAGCACAGATACGGTGGCAACTGAGACGCGCAAGATCCCCATTCGCACAAACAGCGTCGCGATGATTGCGGTCGCGAACACCTCAAAAATACCTTCGACCCAAAGATGGACGACCCACCACCGCCAGTACTCCATGATACTAATATGTGTGTTCTGGCCCCACATTAGGCCCGCGCCGTAGAGCAGGCCAATTGTGACCGTCGATACAATTACCAAAAACACCAAAGATGAGTTATCTGCTTTCGCTTTGAACAGCGGCCACAGTGCGCGAAGCATCAGTCCTACCCAGAGAAACAACCCCACCAACAGGTAGATTTGCCAAAATCGCCCAAGATCGACATATTCATAACCCTGATGCCCGAGCCAAAAGTTCGTTTGACCGTCGCTGATAAATCCATGAACGGCTAGCCACTGCCCCGCAAACGAGCCAACGACAATTGCAAGTAGGCTCAAAAACAAAAAATTAACGCCGGCTCGCTGATATCGTGGTTCGTGGCCGGACAGCATGGGGGCAAAATAAAGCCCAGCGGCGAGCCAGGATGTTGCTATCCAAAGCACCGCCAACTGGGTATGCCAGGTGCGACTCACTGCGTAAGGCAGATAGTCCACAAACGGTAAGCCATAAAGTCCTTGGCCTTCTACTTGATAGTGTGCTGTAAGAATGCCCAAAAAAATCTGCGCAGTGAACAAAGCGATAACAACCCAAAAGTACTTCGCTGTGGAGCGCATCGAAGGGGTGATGGTGGCTTCACTTAAGACATCGACCTTGGAGAACCCTTCCACCGGCTCGATGTCTTTGCGCCAAACATCGAATTGGCGAGCGTAGTACCACACCAGCGCTCCGATCCCACCCAGCAACAGAATTATCGAAATAAAACTCCACATGAACAGCGATGCCGGCGGGGTATTGCCGACAAGCGGGTCGTGCGGCCAGTTGCTCGTGTAACTAATGTTCGCACCAGGGCGATTCGTGACAGCGGCCCAAGAAGTCCAAAAGAAGAATGCTGACAGCGCATGGAAGTCCTCACTGCTCAAGCTCGAATGAAGCGGGAACGCGTAGTCCTGTCGAAGCTTTAACGCGCTATCGCCTTGGCCTTGGAACAAATCGCTGTAGTGCTTTGAAACCGTGCCAATTGCCTGCGCGCGATTCTCGGATATCGTTAGCGTTTGCTCAATCTCGTCGTAACGGTTTTGGCGCAACTCTTCCCGCATCACTTCGGTTCTCAGGATGCTTTCCTGATCCTTTGAAAGCGCGGCTGATCGTTGTGTCGTGCGTTCAAGCACTGCCAGCAGCGCCTGCGCTTCGCGATGCAACCAATCGGCACTCCAGTCGGGTGCAAGATAACTACCATGCCCCCAGATGGAACCCTGCTGCATGCCACCTAGTGCCTGCCAAACATTCTGACCTCGGCGAATGTCATCGCCGGTGAATATGACCTGTTGACTCTGCGTGATGATGGTCTCGGGGATGGGAGGTGCTTGTTGATAAATTTTTTGACCAAAAACGAGTAAAACTGAAAACATTAACATCATGCTTGTGCTGAGGACGATCCAAAGTCTCTTCACGGAGAATGTGGTGCGATAAGTTTCCATACTGCAGGCCCCTTCATTTTTGTAGCGCAAGCGAGTTCAAAGAATACGTTTGCGATTCGTACGGTGGCGGAATTCGCCGCTCGCTACTCGTCGATGATATGTCGAGAACTCCGAGTTGAGACGTTCCCGGAATTAGCGTGTATGTACTCCACCGCAGCTTCCAATACTTCGTCCCGTCCAGCTCGTATGCCTTTGATTGTAGGGCGTACCTCTACGTCCGGTACAATGCCAATTTTCTGTGTTGGACGCTTATCGGGATAAAAGACGCCAATCCCGCTGATCATTGTTCGATGGCCACCCGGTAGCGGGATGTGAGAAACGTTACCGTCTGCGCCCGCTGTTTGACTTCCGATCACAACGGACCTCGGGCTCGCTCGAAATGCCATCGCTGTGTATTCGGCGGCGCTTTGAGTGGTCTCATCCACTAGAATGACGACAAGACCGTCGAAATACGGTTCCTTGGGCGTAATTGAGGCTGGCTCACTCCAGTAGAATGAGCCGGGCCGTGACAGATCGGCGCCGGTGAATCTAGCGAAAGACGTACTTTCGTTTACCAGGTGCTGTCCGATTGAAAACACAACGCCGGTTTTCGGATACCCGCGAATGTCGACAATCAAGGCATGGGAGCCCTCTATGTGCTCGTTAAATCGGGCGACGTCGGACGCGGTGATGGTGGATAACTTCACGTAGGAAATTCCGTTTTCTAGGTGCTGAAATGCCTCACCCTCTACGTCGTGTGCGCGGGTTGTTGACAGATCGACATGGGCGGCGTCAATGCGATTGGCGCTCACGCGTAGTCGCCGGCCATTTCTTTCGACATCAAGATCGAATTGCCCTTCGGCGCCTCGAAGGAGATTTCTCGCGATCTCACGAAATAGGGTTGCGTCGTTGGAAACGCCGTAATACGGTGTCCACGCGCCGACCAATTCGTCGATCGATTCTCCATTGATGGCATGGATAATGTCCCCAATTTTAAGCTCGTCTAGTATCGTTGACGCGTCGCTATCGGCGCTCGGATCTATGGCAAGTTTGCGCCAAACGATGGGGTGACCTTGAACGAACCGTATGGAGAACGACGCAATAGCGGTACCGCTGGGTGGCCTCTCCTCGATGGCGCTCCATAGGTTCGTATGTGCATCCTCAACCGTGGCGGTCAACATCATTAGTGCTAAAGCGTATTCATTCGGCTCGTCAGCTGAGTAAAGTGTTGTCACGAACTCTCGCAACACATCGTCAAAATTTGAACTGATCAAACTTCGGTAGGGCGACCAGTACTCAACGATATTCCAAAAGCGGTACAACGCAAGCACGCGATACCGCCAGTCGAGATTCTCAACGTCGCGATAGTAGGGTTCATTTTGAAAAAAGGGATTTCCGACGCCAGCTCGCAAAGAAACGTAGTGTTGGTCGACGCCCGTCGACTGGATGGAATTAACCTTCTGCAGACGTCGGCTCAGTTGCTGTCCAACAAGATTAGGATCGGTGATCCACTCTGTTGGGCGTGACTCGGCAACTTCCCGCGTAGGTTCTCCGCATTCTGTGCTGAGTTTTATGTTGTCTAACGATGCGACCCATGCGTCTATTTTGGCGATTAGATTGTCGCGGCGATCCATATCTCGAAATTCCGGCAATCGATCGAGCAATGCTTGGTCCCAATCTAAACAACCATTTGTAACTACGGGGTGGTGATATTTTAGGTATCCCCAAACCTTTCCGACGAGATATAGGTTGTCCGCGCCGCGCTCGCCGAGCGCCGGATTCAGCGCGTGCGTATGCACTTGCTGTCCGATAACTGTTGCAGGTATCAGAAAAATTGCAAACCAGAATGCTTTCAAGGATGTTCCCTTAGCGTCGGTTGCAGGCCGATGGGCTTATCCGGCTACCGACAGCTGACCTCGGTAAACCGGCCTTGTAGATCAGACTTTGTCCGAGTGCGGCTGTTTGGTCAAGTTGAGCCACCACACCCCGCGATGCCGCGGCGTGTTCAACCGGGTCAGTCAGGAAGCAGGTGGGACCAGCCGCGATAGGCCGAGACGTGTTTGGGCACATCGTGTACTCGGATAATATCCACTCCTTGAGCGCATAAATTAAGCGACGCACCCAAGGTAATCAGATCGCGATCCTCGCCGGGTAGCTGGGCGATACGCTTCATGAAAGACTTACGCGAATGGCCCACCAGGAGGCGCAGGCCGTGCCGGCGAAAATCGGCGCAGTGGCGCATTAGCGCCAAGGACTGCAACGCGTCTTTGCCAAAGCCGACGCCCGGGTCGAATATAATCCGGTTTAGATCTAGTCCAGCCAAGGCCCAGACTTCCATTCGCGCCATCAGCCAGTCCTCGACGGTCTTCATCGGCGGCACATCTGTTGGGATCAGTGCGTCTTTGCTTGCCGGGATGGAGACGTGATGCATGGCGATCCAGTCGCACTCGCACTCGCGTGCAAGGGAGATCATCTCGGGGTTGGTCAGCCCGCTGACATCGTTAATGATGTCAGCGCCCAGGTGTAGTGCGCGCGCCGCCACCTGGGGATGGTAGGTATCGACACTTATTTGAGGGCGCAGGCGCACACCGGAAAATTTGTCGATCAACCGTTTTAACATTGGTTGCAGGCGCCGCCACTCCTCATCCTCCGTCAACGGTCTGGCGCCCGGGCGGGTCGATTCCGCTCCCACATCCAGAACATGCACGCCCGATCTCACCATCTCATCAACGTGCAGCTCAAGCGCATCCCATGCCGTGAACTGGCCACCGTCAGAGAACGAGTCGGGCGTGATATTGAGAATACCCATCCACAACGGTAAGTGATGCGGTAGCTCGGCTGTGGCCGCTAAGACCGATTTGCCGTGCCCGGGTATCCGCAGTCCGGGCGCGATGGCGGTTAACGGGCTAAGTACAAAATTGCGTGAAAGAAGATGTGGATGCGGAGTGCGAATACCGTCTTGGTCCAGTATCTGATCACCCCATAGCAGCAGATCGATGTCGACGGCGCGGGGCGCCCAGCGGGAGAAGTTTGTCCGTCCGTGGGCGTTTTGCACACGCTTGCAGACCTCGCGCAACTGCGCCGGCTGCATACTACTGTGGCACGCCAGCACCAGATTCAAAAACGGCAGGTGCCAGTCCGAGGGGGCATCCTGCGGGAGCCAGGCCGGGGACTCCACGACAGGGGAGACTTGCAGTATTTGCACGCCGTTTTGCTCTAGCGAGTCAATTGCCTGGGTGAGGTTGGCTCGCCGATCCCCAAAATTAGAACCCAGCCCGAGATAAACCAGCATACTCTCCGATCCTTTACCGCCAAGTGCTGCGATGCGTGTCCGCAGGCGCGAGGCGCATTATAGGGCACGCTCATCAGGGTGGTGGGTAATTATATCGGGCCCGTTGGTGATTGCTCGCGTCGGGCGGTCTTCGTCATACAAAGCTGAATAGACCGCAGTGCCCATGACAGCCCGCGCGCCGCCCACTGGTTTGAGAGCTGACGATACGAACGCCAACTTTTCGGCCACGCTGAACGCCTAGGTGCTGGGCGCGAAGATATCAGACTCAAATGTGACGGTGCAGATGCGGGGGGAGCGGGCGGCGTCCTCCAAATCGACCGAATCTGGATCGAGTGAGCGCAGACCACAATGTAACGATACCCCCCATCGTGTCCCTGCAGGTAGAATAAGTGGGCAGCCCGGACCGGAGCCCCGTGCGCACAAGTGTCCGGGCTGAGAACGCCACTGCGGTGGCCTCAATCGCAATCGATCGGGGCGAAGTTGTGGGGTTCGTAGATCAGCATGTTCTCTAGCGCGCAGGCGGAGGTGCATCGGCGGGTGCTAGTGAAAGCGGCCGCGTTGTCTAAGAACATCGTAATTCCTCCCAACGTATGCCCATCATCATTGTAGCCGGTGAGTTGCGCCCCGTCGGCCAGCGTGAAGTTGATGATTGGGTCGGTGCACACGGCCTCGCCGGGTGTGCCCAGCGCCGTCCAGTCGGCGATGTTGATCGGGAACGCGAACGGATGGCCAAGAAATGGATGATCGTCGGGATCTCCACCGGGTGGTAGCGGCACCCCGCAGTAAGGCCCTTCCTCCAGCTCCACGCCTTGGAATTGACCGTCGCAGGTAAGCAGTTCGTGGTCCCGCTGATGGTAATAGACTTGCAGCGATAATGGATTCAGTGCTTTCCATTCGTCGACGAACTCCTGATTCGCATGGTCCAGATGGGCGTGCTGAATAATTATGCTGATCTGCGCTTGCGACACGGAGGCGATGCCAAACTGATTGATCATCACATCGACGATACTGTTAACGTCGTCAAGCGCCTGACACGGGGGGCGGTGGCCGGTATATAC
The DNA here is from genome assembly GCA_965369325.1 of uncultured Gammaproteobacteria bacterium. Lineage (GTDB taxonomy): Bacteria > Pseudomonadota > Gammaproteobacteria > Steroidobacterales > JBCBZW01 > CBDUQI01. The sequence goes on along the minus strand of CBDUQI010000023.1, from coordinate 18,296 downwards.
CTGCCAGTCTTGCGATCCGGCGCCGTTTCCGTTGCCGTTGCCCATACCAAAAATTACCACTCGCGGGGTACCGATAGCCGAGGACATCGCCTTGAAGACGTAGATATTGGAGCCTAGCCCCGACGGGCTGGTATGTTTGTAAACTAGGCCGTTGACCAGTGGTATGGCACTCAGGTTGCAACTAGCAGTCGGGTCCCCTTGTGCCGCGATTGGCCCAGCCGCTGCAGTGCTCAGCAGCAGAAAAAGAACGATGCAATGGTGCGGCAGGCCGTGAGCATGCCCGCGGATCGGATGAGTGTTGCGCATAGTGACCTCCTGATTGAGTCACTAGAACGTAAGGTGTAGGTCGCCTCTAAACCAGTGTGATGTGGTCAGGATTTAGTAATGATCACCCCGGGCGAGGTAAGGGAAAGGTTCGGAAGTAACGCGGCTCGCGCAAGGCTTAAGCACTTACACTACGCGGCGGTGGTGGCGCTCAGGCGCTGTCGCAACAGGTCCAGACGCAGGTCGCCCGCGGCGCCGGGCGATACTCGCGCCGCCACGCTTTGTCTCGGATCGCGCGTACTCAACGAATCCACTTGTTCGGCAGCCTGGCGATAAGCCTGTCGAAAGGGCAGGCCCTGTGCGGTGAGCTCCACCGCCAGATCGGTTGTGTACATTGAGGGTTCGATGGCGGCCTCCAGCGCGGTGGGCGAGAACTCGATCGCATCCACCAGATCTACCACCACCGCCAGCGCGTCCAGGCCATGGTTTAGCCCGCGCAGCATTGGCGGTTTGGTGCCCTGCAGATCGCGTTGATAACCACTTGGCAATGACAATACCGATTGCAGCTCGTTGATGGCGCCGTGGGTGACCGCATAGGCACCACGCAGCAGCTCTACCGGGTCTGGGTTGCGTTTGTTCGGCATGATTGATGAGCCCGTGGTGAAGTGCGAGGGCAGGCTCACGAAGCCCATCTCCTGGCTGGTAAACAAGCTCAGATCCCAGGCCATCCGTCGCACGTCGCCCATCGCCTGAGATAAGGCATACAATGCCTGCAGTTCAAATTTCCCGCGACTATTCTGGGCGTACAGCGGGTTGAGTTGCAGTCGATCAAACCCAAGCACTTTGGAGGTAAGGGTGCGATTCAAGGGCAGGTTAACACCGTAGCCGGCGGCAGTGCCCAGCGGGTTCGCATTGCACCATTGTGTCGTTTGCCACGCCAGTACCGCGTTGTCGATAAAACTTTCCGCAAAACACGCGAACCAGCAGTCGACCGAGCTAACCACGGCGCGCTGCAGATGCGTGTAACCGGGCATGGGCTGGTTTCCCGCGTGCTCAGCGCGTACCAGGCAACGCTCGGCAATCTCACAACACAAGCCATGCAAACGATACGTCGCCTCGCGCAGGAACAGCCGTGTAGCAACCAGTACCTGATCGTTGCGGCTGCGCCCGGTATGAATTTTCTCGCCGGTTTGCCCGAGATGCTCGGTCAGCCACGCCTCAATGGCGGAGTGGCCATCCTCAAAGCGGGCGTCCAGCACAAACTCACCACTTTTGAATGCGGCCTCCAGCGCGGTTAGCTGGGTAGCGATGCCGTCGAGCTCTGCATCGCTCAGCACGCCAATATCGTGAAGACCGAGCGCGTGTGCGTGCGAGGCGGCAATATCGTAGATGAACAATTGGCGATCTAGCGTGACGTCTTCGCCCGCCATGAAGCGCATCAGTTTTTCATCGATGGCGGAGTCCGCCTTCTGCCAAAGGGGTTTAAGCATGCGCGATTCCATCCAGTTCCGGGTAAGCGAACGCCAGGTTCATGTTTTGTAGGGCTTGAGTGGCGGCGCCCTTAAGGAGATTGTCCAGCGTCGCGACCACCACGCCATGATGCCCGTCTGCGGAGACACTGAACCCACCGAGACAGGCACCTGGCGTATGCGCTGACTGCTTTACTTCAGGGGCCTGCGTCTGTATCCGAATGAGCGGATCTTGTGCGTAGCGTTGCTGGTAGCGTGCTTGCAGAGCGGTCGCATCGGTTGGCGTGCGCAGCGCCAGCATCACCGTTAAGGAGATACCGCGAAAGAACGATGCCACGTGCGGCGAGAAATGCACTGGGGCGCCTAACTGATGCGCGATCTCGCGCTCGTGAATGTGCCCGGTGAGCGCGTATGGCATTAGATTATCGGCCAACGCGTCGGGGTCGTTGCGGCGCGACGGGGACGTGCCGGCGCCGCTGTAGCCAGACACCCCAAAGATGTTGGCGGGGCCCGATAGTTGATCGCGGACGGGGGCGATCGCTAGTTGCGCACCGGTCGCGTAACATCCCGGGTTACTGATATGGCGTTGGCCGTTGTACTGCGCACGGGTAAGCTCGGGCAACCCGTAGTACCACTGCGAGTTGAAGCGATAATCCGCGCTGAGGTCAATCACCACCGGCGCGCGCGGGTGCGCATCCAGCGCTTGCACGTACGGCGCCGCGAGATTATTCGGCAGCGCCAGCACGCACACGTCGATGTCACGGTCTGCCAGCATTGCGGGCGTCAGGTTTTCCACGACTAGCCGCGCGCTGTCGCCCTGCAACTCAAAGGCCTCGCGCAAATGTTGGCCAGCCAAGGCACGGGAACTCACGGCGCTGATCGCAAACCCGGCATGGCCGTCAAGCAGGCGTAGCAATTCGCGTCCCACGTATCCTCGGGCACCGATCACAGCAACGTTTTTCATCTTGGGTCCAATAAGGTGGCGGGGCGGGCGATGAGGTGCGCGGCGCAGGCCTCGACTTCTCGCATATCCTCAATGCCGTACCAGAAGGCATTCCATTCGCCATCCTTAATACAGCCGTCCGATTCCTGAAAGTAAAAGTCGTTGATCGGATTGTCGTGTCGCGCGCGCCAGATCAACTGAGTGTGCTCCCGGCGGATGGTCTCCCACACGGCGCGGCCCAACCCTTCACCACGGGCCGCGTCGGCGACGACAAATTTGTCCAGCAGTGGATACTCCGCCCACTTTGAGATAACCGCACCCGCGCGAGAACATTCGGTGAGATAACAAACCTCCAGCGGTGTGCGGGTGAAGTAATCCGGCGCCAGTGGCCGCGCGAAGGCACTCTCGATCAGGCGCTGCAACGCACTCCGATCCACCTTTGCCCACGCTTGGTAGGTATCGATACGTTCCCCGCGACGCACGAGCGTGCCGGAGCCCGCATGCGTGAAGAGCTCTTTGGCCAGTTCTTCCGGACGGGTCATGGATACGGACGAGGCGGGCGGCAGATCGTGCAACAGCTGGTTAATCTGGGCCAGCTTCAAACGCATGCCGGAGTGCACCCAGGGCTGCTTCATTAATAGTTCGAAATCACTGCGCAGATTGATCGAGGATATCAACGCCTCGTTCGCGTCCAGCAACCCGCCCGTGGCCGTGAGGAAGATTACCTTGAACGGCTCCACTGCCCGCACCAGCTCGTTGGCGGCCGCATCGGCGTTGATGTTTAGTTTTTGCCCGTCGGCGGTCTCGCCCATGCAGGTGAGTACGGGGATGGCGTTGGCCTCGATGCTCGCGCGCACGCTCTGCAGATGAACGTCGCAGACATCGCCGACATAACCTAGTTGTTCGCGGTCTTTCCATTGCGCCTCGAACACGCCACTGGTGATCGCCCGAGCGCGCGTGCCAACTCGGTCAAGCGCTTCTACCAGCCGTAGGTTCTGATCCAACATCACCCGGCGTACTACCCCGATGCCTTCGCGGGGGGTCACCCGTAGGCCGTCGTAGGTTTGCTTCTCGATGCCCGCCGCGCTCATCGCCTGATCTAGTTGGGGGCCGGCTCCGTGAATCACAATGGGCAGCAGCCCTACCTGATGCAGGAAGCTGAGTGAATCGGCCAGGCTATCCAGATCATCTCGCAGCACCGCCCCGCCGACTTTGACGACTGCGAACCGGGAGCGGTCGAGGTTGGCAAAGCGTTTGAGGTATTGACGAATCTCCCGAGTACTGCCGATGTTGCTCAGCAATCGGATAATCAGCATACGGGTTTTGCGTTCTTGCTCGCTCACCATGCTCATGGCAGTTGGGCCCCTTGCTGCTCCAGGATACGCGCGTAGGCGGCATGCACGTCGCGCAGCTGGGAAAGCGCTACCCATTCATCGGCGGTGTGCGCCTGCGCGATGTCGCCCGGGCCGTAAACAACGGCGCATATGCCGGCCGCGGAGAACAACGCGGCCTCAGTCCAGAAATCGACGGCGGGCCCAGTGGGTAGCCCCAGTGCATCGGCGAACGCGCTTACCCGTGCAAACGGATCGGTGTCGCTGGCAAACGCGTGTTCGCTGGGCAGGGTGGGCCCGGCGAAGCTGCGGCGCATGCTGGCACAGCCAGAAGGGGAGACCTCATCCAGCAGCGCTTGCTCCAGAGCGTCGAAGCGTTGCCCCGGCAACGGTCGCATGCCGACGGTGATGTGGCAGTCCGGCGCGATAATGTTGTTCTTGATACCGCCACGAATCGTACCGACGTTCAATGGCAAGCCGGTCAGATTCTGAAACTGCTCCCCGCCTTGTGCGCGCGCAAATGCGATGGCGCGGCCTATCCATTGAGACGCTCGGTGGATCGCATTTTGTTGCAGCGCCTGGGCAGAGGAGGCGTGGCCCGGCACCCCTGTAAATGTCAGTGCCAGGGACAATACCCCGCGATGCGCCAATACCGCGCGCGCCTGCGTCGGCTCGGCGACGACCACGTGAGTATAGCCGTGGTCGGTGGCAAGAAAGCGGCTGATACACTGGCTGCTGCCTGCTTCCTCGTCGGAGCTGAACAGCAACGCGACATCGTGCTGGCCCGCCTGTGCGGCGGTGAGCATGCAAGCGGCCGCCCCTTTGATGTCACACGCACCCAGACCGTAAGCGCGCTCGTCAATCACCTCCAGCGCGTGCGGGTCGCGTTGCCACTGATTACTGTCAGGGACGGTGTCGACGTGAAAGTTGAACAAAATGCGGGGCCTGCCGCGCACACTCAGCAGCGACACACAGCCTTCGCCGTGATCGTTCAACTGATGCTCGAAGTCCGGCAGTTGCGCCTGCAGGTAAGCAAACAAGCCGTCGCCGTCGATCTGGCGAGGGGGATTGCGCGTGTCGAAGCCGACCAGTTGTTTCAGATGGGCTAACAGTTGCTGCATGGGCGCGGCTACTTCTTGGCGTTGACTTCAGCCCAGAGCATAGAGCTCTGGCCGAAGAGTTTAATAAAGCCGGTTGCCTCGGTGGCATTCCAACTGGCCTTCTGGGCATAAACGGCTTCGCTGGACTTCAGAATGTGGGCTGAGTCCACCCCAACCGCGCTGAGCGAGCCACCTGCGGTATGCAGTTGCACCGTACCGTTCACCCGGCGCTGCGAAGAGCGCAAGTAGGCTTCCAGATCAGCCTTGAGCGGATCGTAGAAGAAACCCTGGTAAACGAGTTCCACCCACTTGTGGGCGACCTGCGGTTTGAACTGATTTTGCAGCCGTGTGCTAACCGCCTCTTCCAGCGCCCGGTGGGCGATTTGCAAGGCGTGCAGGCCTGGGGCTTCAAACACAATTCGGCCTTTGAGACCTACGCAGGTGTCGCCCGTGTAGATACCGCGTCCAACGCCGTAAGCGCCCAACGTACGATTTAACTGCGCTAGCATCTCGTGCCCGGCGATAGCCTTACCGTTCAGCGCCACCGGCGTGCCGGCTTCAAAGGTGACTGCGGTGCGGTGCGGTGCGTCTGGCCAGTCGTCGGGGTGTGCGCAGAGCATAAAGCTGCCAGGACCCGGCTCCTTCCACTCGTCAATTTCCGAGCCGGAGACGGTAACGCCCAGCAGATTCTCGTTGACCGTGTATTGAGCGGATTTCGCGCTTACGCTAAATCCACGTTCCGCCAGATACGCCTGCTCGTAGGCCCGCACGTCATCCACGTCGGCCTGCGCCTCGCGAACGGGGGCGATGATCTGCACGCCGCCCAGCGATCTGGCCGCCACGTCAAAACGCACCTGGTCATTGCCCATTCCGGTGCAGCCGTGCGCGAAGTAGGGGGTGTCACGCTCACGACATATTTCCAGTGACTTCTGCACGACCAGATAGCGGTCTGAGCACAACAACGGGTATTGGTCCTGATAAGACGCCCCGGCTTGCAACAGCGGCACCACCACCTGATCCCACAACGCCGGTCCGGCGGACCAGCTGATGTGCTCGCGCGCGCCCAGTTCATAGGCGCGCGCTTCGATCGCGGCGACCTCCTGTTCGCTGACACCGCCGGAGTTTACGTAGAGCGTGATGACCTCGTACCCCTGCTCACGCAGCCACGGCACGCAGTAGCTAGTATCCAGGCCGCCCGAGAAGGCGAGGACGACTTCAGGTTTACTCATGAATTATCTCCAGGGTGCCGGCGGCCACGCCGGCGGGCGGACAGATACAACAAACGATAGGGTTGGCGGGTGTATTGCTGATTATCATCATCACGTACTGATCAGATGGCTCATCAGCGCTTTTTGCACATGCAGCCGGTTTTCCGCCTCGTCGATAGCGACGCAACGCGGCGAATTCAGCACCGCATCAGAGACTTTTACGTTCCGCCGCACGGGCAGGCAGTGACTGAACAGGGCGTTGTCGGTCAGCGCCATCTTCTGCTCATCTACCATGAAGTGCCGTGATTGTTCGCGCATCGGTTGCTCCTGCTCCCAGCGACCGAAGTAAGGCAGTGCGCCCCAACTTTTGGCATACACCACCTGGGCGCCCGAGTATGCGGACTCAATGTCGTGACTCACATTGAAGCTGCCGCCGTACTGCGCGACGTTTTGTTTCGCGATACGCAGATAGCGCTCATCCAGCAGATACTCCTCGTTGGGGCACAGCAGGGTAACGTCCATGCCGAACTTGCTCGCGATCAACAGCGCCGAATTAGCGACCGCGGTGTTCAGCGGCTTGGGATGATAGGTCCAGGTCAGCACGAATTTGCGATTGTCCGGCTCGCCCAGGTGCTCCTGGATGGTGTGCATCAACGCCATTTCCTGGCACGGATGGGTAATCGTTTCCATATTGATCACGGGCACCGAGGCGTGCTGGGCCAGCGTCGTAATGTAGCGGTCCTGTCGATCTACCGACCAGTCCTGAAAGCGCGGGAAGGCGCGAATGCCGATCATGTCCACGTAGCGCGATAACACGCCGGCGACTTCCTGAACGTGCTCTTCAGCCTCGCCGTCCATCACCACGCCGGGATCGAATTCTATGCCCCATGCGTCTTTGCCCGGTTGCAGCACCACGGCGTGGCCTCCCATCTGCCAAGTGCCCAGTTCGAAGGAGGTGCGCGTGCGCATCGACGGATTGAGGAACAGCAACGCAACACTGCGCCCTGCCAGATGCGGTTGTAACGGGCTACGCTTTAACTCCGCAGCGCTGTCCAGAATCTGTTGCAACTCTTGTCGGCTCCAATCTGCCGTGGTCAAAAAGTGTCGCATCCCAGAGGTGCTCCTTCGCCAGTTTTTGGCGCGTCTTGCAAAAAAAAACCCAGCGCAGTGGCCGGGTTCCTGGTCGTTCGTAAATGACGAACTGCTTAAGCTACGGATACCCAGCGCATGGCTCAACGCGACGTCGCAGCGTACGTCGGCGCAGGGGGGTGGGCACAGCCCAGTTGTTCGCAGCAAGGTTCATGAGTGCTATGTATCACGCCATCTTGCCCAGTACAACTGCCGTTTCGTTTGTGACTATTACTCGGTGAGCTCTAATGGCAACGCCGTGGTGTATTTGGGCTGACGCATCGAGAAGGTTGTATTCATTGCGCGAATGAAAGCCAGTTGCTGTAGATGCATTGAGATAAATTGATCGTAGCTGGCGAGGTCCCGCGCAACCACTTTCAGCATGTAGTCGTACTCGCCGCTGATCTTGTGACACTCAAGCACCTGCGGCCAGTCCTGGATCGCCCGATCAAATGCATCCACGGTTTCCGCATGGTGGTTGTCCAACGAGATATGCACCAGTGCCAGCAGGCCAAAGCCCAGGGCTTCGCGGTTGAGCAGGGCGACATAACCATCCACTAACCCCTCCCGCTCCAGGTCCCTCACCCGGCGCCAGCACGGTGAGGTGGAGAGCGAGACCTGTGCTGCCAGATCCTTGTTGGAGATACGTCCGTCTTCCTGTAGCGCCTGCAAAATTGTCTTGTCGATTCGCTGCATGAGAATAATATTCCGGATATTCATAGTATCAAGGTAGATAATACCATATCAGCAAAATATACCGCTAAAAGAAGAACCCGATTCCTCTTGATAAAGCATAAAATTGCGCGGACAGCGAATAATAAGGAATCCAGTGATATGAGCGCAGTGCCAACCTCGCCCTCGAGCACCTCTGATACCTACCACGCCGTGCCCCGACGCCGCTGGGCGGCCGACCCCAGCCCTCGTTGGCAGCCCGACTGGAAACATGTTGCGCGCATGCTGCTAACCTCCCGCGCGCTGGATGACCTCGAAGAGAACACGCTGTTGCCAGCGCGCAAGCTGTTCTACCAGTTCTCTGCACGTGGGCATGATCTGTCGCAACTGGTGCTCTCGCAATTGCTTGACCACCCGCATGATGCGATCAACGGCTACTATCGATCGCGGCCTCTGATGCTCGGCATCGGGCTGTCGCCGCAGCAGGCATTGGCGGCCCCAATGATGCGGGCAGGCGGTTTTAGCGATGGCCGCGATATCGGAGTGGTGTTCAATCACCCGGGCGTCGATGCGCCTTCCATGCTGCCCATGTGCGGCGGTGTTGGCGCGCAGTACACGCCGGTGGCCGGCTGGGCTCAGTCGGTGCGCTATCGGCATGATCTATTGGGCGAGAGTCAGTACCGCGGAGCCATAGGCGTCGCGCACGGCGGCGAAGCTTCTTGCTCGACCAACGGCTTTTGGTCGGCGCTGACGATGGCGACCACGTTGAAGCTGCCAATGCTGTTTTACATCGAGGACAACGGCTACGGCATTTCTGTCAGTTCCGATATGCAAACCCCGGGCTGCAACATCGCGGCCAACCTCAGCGGCTTCAAAAACCTATACCTGGCAGATGGTGATGGCACTGATGCGATGGCGCTGAGCGCTGTGCTCGGACGCGCAGTGGCGCACGTGCGTAGCTGGCAGGGCCCCGCACTGGTGCGTCTGACCGTGCCGCGTTTGTGCGGGCATTCGGCGCAAGACACCCAGACCTACAAAGATGCGCAGGTGCTGGCGGCGGAGCAAGCACGTGATCCGCTGCCCCGGTTTAAGACCATGCTGGTGCCCGCGCTGATGAGCGACGCGCAGTGGGAAGCCTTGGAGCAGGAGGTACAGGCGGAGGTGGCCGAGGCGGCGCAGCAGGCGCAGGCGCAACCCATGCCGGATCCAGCCACCGTCACCCGCCACGCATTTTTCGAAGGCGGTCAGCACAACGTACAACAAATGGGCGGTCGCGCCGCCGAACTCGGGCTGAGCACCGTCAGTGACACCGCGCCGGTGATAGAGGGCGGACGGATCAACATGCTTACCGCAATCCGCCAGACACTGGATAGCGAGCTGGCGCGTGATTCCCGCGTGGTCGTGTTTGGTGAGGATGTGGGACGCAAGGGCGGCGTGCATGCGGCCACCATGGGGCTGCAGCAAAAGCATGGCGAAGGCCGTGTGTTTGATACCAGCCTGTCCGAGGAAGGCATTATCGGCCGTGCGGTCGGCATGGCCCTGGCCGGGCTGATGCCGGTGCCTGAAATTCAGTTTCGCAAATACGCCGATCCGGCCGAAGAGCAGTTGAACGATTGCGGCACCATGCGCTGGCGGACCAACAACCGCTTCGCCGCCCCGATGGTGGTCAGAATGCCGGGTGGGTTCTTTAAGTGCGGCGACCCGTGGCACAGCCAGAGCGGCGAGGTCAAGTGGGCCCACGCGGTGGGCTGGAAACTGGCCATGCCGTCCAACGCCAGTGACGCGGCCGGGTTGCTACGCACCGCTATTCGCGGCAACGACCCGGTGGTGTTCTTCGAGCACCGCTCGTTGCTGGATGATGCCAGCGCCCGTCGTCCGTATCCGGGCGATGAGTACATGCTGCCATTCGGGCAGGCGAACGTCGTGCGCGAAGGCGCGGCGCTTACCGTGGTGAGTTGGGGCGCGATGGTGTCGCGCTGCCTGCAGGCGGCAACACAATTGGAGCAGGACATTGAAGTGATCGACCTGCGCACGCTGGTGCCGTGGGACAAAGCGGCTGTCCTGGCCTCTATCCGCAAAACCAATCGTTGCCTGATCGTTCACGAAGACAACATCAGCGCCGGGTTTGGTGCAGAGATCGCGGCCTGCCTGACCGAGGAGGTCTTCTTCGATCTGGACGCGCCGGTGCGGCGTCTGGCGATGCCGGATATTCCAAGCCCGCACAGCCCGCTGCTACTGGATGCGGCAGTGCCAAGCGTGACTGATATTGGGGGCGCGATGACGGCCCTGATCGCTATTTAGCATGTCGGGCGATATGGACATCTGTATGCCTGCCGAGCAGCAGGAAGGTACTCGCTCAGTGTTATCCGCATGGCTGAAAGAGGCGGGCGCGCAGGTGAAGCAGCACGAGCCCATCGCCGAGGTGGAAACCGACAAGGTCGTGATCGAAATTGCCGCGCCGGCCGATGGCGTGCTCGGGCCGTTGTTAGTGGAGGCGGGTGATGAGCTTGCCCCCGGTGCACGTATGGCCGTGTTGTCGACCGCAACGAGCAGTGAGCAGGTTGGATCGGATGAGGCCGTTGCGGAATCGCATGCGGCATCAGACACGCCACCCACGGCGTCGCTCGCGGCATCGCCCACGCAACCGCCTGCATCGGGGCTGCCAAACACACCGCTGCCCGAGCGGGCGACGAGGGCCGATCCCACCGGTGGTCGTGCGCGTTTAAGTCCGGCCGTGCGCCGGCTGCTGAAAGAGCACCAGATTGACGCGCAGTCCGTGCCCGGCACCGGCAAGCGGGGGCGGGTGACGGTGCCCGATGTGCGCCGCTATCTTGCGAGCGCTACAGATAACGCGGCGGCCCGTGCGATTGCGTCGCCGACGGAGAACATTGCAACGGAAACACCAATACCGCCGGGCGCTCGCGCGAAGCCGTCTGACGGTACGCTTGGCAACACCATTGCCAGCCATCCCGAGTCGCTCAGCCCGATGCGTCGCGCGATTGCGCAGCACATGAGCGAGAGCTTGTTGCAGACTGCCCCGCACGTCACCAGCGTTTTCGAGTGCGATATGAGTCAGGTGCTGCGACATCGCCGGGCGCGCAAGGAGGCGTGGGCGGCGCAAGGCGTCAAGCTCACGGTCACGGCCTATATCCTGTGCGCAGTGGCGGAGGCATTGCGAGCCATCCCGCAGGTCAACAGCCGTTACCGTGGTGATCATATTGAGTTGTACGACGAGATCAACGTAGGCATCGGCACGGCGCTGGGCGATGAGGGGCTGGTGGTGCCGGTCATCCGCGGGCTCGACACCATGAATTTACGCGGGGTGGCTGAGGCTTTGCAGCGGATCACCGAGAAAGCACGTAGCCGGCAACTGACCCCGCGCGATATGCAGGGCGGGACCTTCACTATTTCCAACCACGGGGTCAGCGGCAGCCTGCTGGCGGCGCCGATTATCATTAATCAACCGCAGTCGGCCATTCTGGGCGTAGGCAAGCTGTCTAAGCAGGTGATAGTGCGGCAGGTGGACGGGCAAGACGTGATTGCTATTGCGCCCATGTGCTATCTCACATTGACGCTTGATCATCGCGTACTGGATGCTTATCAGGCGAATGGTTTTTTGAAAGCCGTAGTTGATCGCTTGCAGGACTGGGAATAGGGGATGCGCGGCTAGCGCACCACCTGAGCAATGGAACTGGCCAGGTAGTCCACGTTCTTGGTGGTAATGCCCGCGACATTGATGCGTGAGGAGCCCACTATGTAGATGTGGAACTCATCGCGCAGCCGGGCGACCTGCTCCGGCGACAGCCCAAGCAGGCTGAACATGCCGCGCTGGGCCGAAACAAAATCGAAATCCGCCTGGGCGTTGTGTTGACGCAGATGCGTGTTGAGCATACTGCGTAGTTCCCGCATACGCTCGCGCATCTCACCCACTTCGTTCACCCAGTCCTGATACAGCGCTGGGTCTTGCGAGATGGCCGCGACAATGGCGGCGCCGTGATCCGGGGGCATCGAGTAAATGCGGCGGATAATGCGTTGCAGATGAGATAGGGTTGCCTCCCGCGCGCTGGTGTTGGCGGCAAGCACTGACAAAGAGCCGGTGCGTTCGCGGTACAGACCAAAGTTCTTGGAGCAGGAACTGACAACAAACATCTCCGGCAGGTGTTGCGCCATGTGTCGGATGCCGGCGACGTCCTCGTCCAGTCCGTCGGCGAAACCCTGGTACGCCATATCGATGAACGGGATCAGCCCGCGCTGTTGGCATACCGTGGTGACGCTTTGCCACTGCGCCAGAGTCAAATCTGCGCCCGTGGGGTTGTGGCAGCATCCATGCAGCAGGACGATGGTGCCGGCTTCCAGCGTGCTCAGCACGCTGTGCATCGTGTCGAAGTCAATCGCATGCGTGACGCGGTTGTAGTACGGGTAGGTTTCAAGCGTAAGTCCCGCGCTTCGAAGCAGCGGCATGTGATTGCCCCAGGTGGGGTCGGACACGTACACCACGGCATTCGGGCGCACTGAGTTAATGAACTCCGCCGCCACCCGCAGCCCACCGGAACCGCCTGGTGTTTGCACGGTGGTCGCCCGGGCATCGGTGCGCGCCGGGTGGGTATCACCAAAGATCATCCGCTGCTGCGCCTCGTTAAAGACGGGGTTGCCGGGAATTCCCACGTAAACCTTGGAGGTCTGTTCGCGGATCACCATCGCTTCGCCCGCGCGCACGGCGCGCAACACGGGTGTGTGGCCTTCGTCGGTCTTGTACACGCCCGCGCTGAGGTCAATGCGTTGCGGGTGGGTGTCTTTCCTGAACGCTTGCATCACGCTCAGAATCGGGTCGCCGGGCAGAGACTGGAGATCGTTAAACATGCGGTGTCCTAAGGTGGCGGGGCTGCAATGGAGCAACTCTAATTCAATGCACGCGGGAATCAACCCCGCGAGGATCACAATTCGAGACTATTCCAGCGTCTTACTGTGCGATTGTTGCCGGCTACGCACTCTGGTATGTGGCCAGCGCGCCGCCTTCTTCGGCCAGCCGCTTCAGCAGGGCAGACATGCGCCAGTAGTCGCCGTCATGCGATCGATCGAACCCTTCGATGCTCGCGACCACCTGCTTGAGCCCAACGCTGTCTGCGTAGCGCATGGGGCCGCCCTGAAAGCGCGGAAAGCCGTAGCCATTGGCCCAGATGACATCAATATCGCTGGCGCGGATGGCGATGCCTTCTTCCAAAATGCGCGCACCCTCCAGCACCAGCGCGTAGATGCAGCGCTGCACAATCTCTTCGGCCTCAAACGGGCGTGCCTCGATCCCCAGAGCCGCGGCTTCGCGCTGAATTAATGCGTCCACTTCGGGGTCGGGTACGGGCGCCCGCGAACCCGCCTCATACAGATATGTGCCCTTACCGGTTTTCTGGCCGTAGCGGCCCATCTCCGCCAGGGCCGTGGCCACCCGGTAGTAGCGGGGATCGTCGGGTAGGTCGGTGCGTTCCTGGCGTACCTTGTATCCCACATCCAGGCCGGCTAGATCGCCTACGGCATTCGGGCCCATGGCCATGCCGAATGCGTACAAAGCTGCGTCGATCTGCTGGGGTGAGGCGCCTTCCAGCAACATGAACTGGTTCTCACGTCCGTACCCGTAAAGCATCCGATTGCCGACAAAGCCGAAGCAGTTACCCACTAGCACGCCAATTTTTCGAATCTGTTTAGCGAACGCCATGGAGCGGGCGATGATCTCATCCGAGCTCGCCTGCCCACGCACGATTTCCAGCAGCTTCATGATGTTTGCAGGGCTGAAAAAATGCAGCCCAATAACGCTGTGCGGCCGCTTGGTAGCATTAGCAATGGCATCCACGTCCAGGGTGGAGGTGTTGGTCGCCAGGATCGCATCGGCTTTGCACACCTGATCGAGCCGGGAAAATACTTGTTGTTTGATCGCCATGCTCTCGAACACGGCCTCAAGCACCATGTCCACCTGGCTCAGGCTGTCGTAGTCCAGGCTCAAACTCAGGCGGGCCCGTTGTGCGTCGGCCTGCTCAGCGTTCATGCGGCCCTTCGCCACATTCGCCTCAAGCTGCTTGTTGATGTGCGCCTTGCCACGCGCCAGCCCGGCGTCGTCGCTGTCGAGCAGCACCACCTGTAGGCCACCGGCCAGGCAAGCCAGCGCGATACCGCTGCCCATGGTGCCAGCCCCGATGATCCCCACATGCTGCACTGGCGCGGGTTTAGCCGCCACCACTAGTCCGGGGATCTTGGCCACCTGGCGTTCAGCAAAGAACATGTGTTGCATGGCTTTGCTTTGCGGATCGGCCTGGCATTCCAAAAACAGTTCGCGTTCTTTGCGCAACCCTGCCTCAAAGTTCAGCTGGGTGCTAGCCTGCACCGCTTGAACAATGCGCGCCGGGGCGGTGTAGCCGCGAGTCTTGCGCGCCATTTTTTTCTCAAAAGCCTCAAACTCACCGGCATCCGGCGTGGGAACAGGCATATCGCGGACCCGTCGCAGAGGTGCGTCATCGGCCAGCAATTGTTTGGCGTAAGCCACGGCAGCCGTGTGCAGCGCGCTCACATCACGTGGATCGTCCGCTTCGACCAGGCGGTCCAGCAGACCGGTGGCGAGCGCTTGCGGCGCGCCCAGTGGATTGCCGCTGACCATGGCATCCAGTGCGCCCGTAACACCGAGCAGACGTGGTAACCGCTGAGTGCCGCCCGCGCCGGGCAGCAAGCCCAGTTTTACTTCCGGCAGGCCGACCTTCGCGGACGGCAGCGCGATGCGATAATGGCAGCACAACGCGGTTTCGAAGCCGCCGCCGAGCGCGGTGCCGTGGATGGCAGCCACCGTAAGCTTGGTACTGGCGTCCAGCGCCTCCAGCATCTGTGGCAGTATCGGCTCTTTGGGCGGTTGACCAAACTCACGGATATCGGCGCCGGCGAAAAATGTGCGTCCGTCACAGGCCAGCACAATCGCCCGCACGCGGTCGTCGGCCAGCAATCCAGCCAACGCCTGGCATACCCCATCGCGCACTGCAAAGGACAACCCGTTCACCGGCGGGTTATCCACCAGAATTAGGGCACACTCATCGCGCTGCTCTACGCGGACCACTTCATTGAAGCGCTGTTCGGTCATGCTTGGGTTACCTTGGTTGGATTAGGCTTGGTCGTAGTCAACCGTCACCTGGTCGCTGAGTGGCTCGGCCTGGCAGGCGAGGGTGTAACCCTGTTCAAGCTCCCATGGCTCCAGTGCGTAATTCAGCGGTAAGTTTACCTCGCCACTGACTACACGTGTACGGCAGGTGGAGCAAACGCCTGCTTTACAGGAGTACGGCAGTTCCATGCCGTTGGCAATGGCGCCGTCCAATATGCTGGCGCCTTGCTGGTGCATGGTAAACGTGCGTCGCCGGCCATCAGCAATGACGGTGATCTCGCTGGTTTTAGCGTCTGCATCGTGGGTGGTTTTTTCTGTTTTCGATTTTGTGTCGCGGCCTTTGCGCGGCACGCCAAAGCGCTCACCGTGGATGTCGGCGGGGTCGACCCCCAACTCGGCCAGCGTGTTGCGCACGTCTTTGAGCAGGTTGCCTGGGCCGCAGACCAGATATTTGTCCACCTTGAGGCCGGCGCAAAAATGCGTGAGCAACGCACGTGCCTTGGCACCGTCCAGACGCCCTTCAAAGATTGGGTACTCCTGCGGCTCGCGGCTGAAGATGAAGTTCAGCGCCAGACGCTCGGGGTACAGGTTCTTAAGCGCATACAGCTCATCAATGAACATTGTGCTGGCCTGTGCCCGATTGCCGTAGAACAACACAATCTGGCTGTCGCGCTCGCTCGCAAGCAGGGTGCGAATGTTAGAGATGATCGGCGTAATACCGCTGCCGGCCGCAAAGGCGGCGTAGGTGCGGGGATGCGCCGGGTCTGCGTCAAGATGAAAATGCCCGCGGGGTGGCATCACCTCAAGTGTGTCGCCTGCTTTTAAGTGCTCGGCCGCCCATTCACAGAACACGCCACCCGGCTGGATGCGGATGCCCAGTTGCAGCGGGAACTCCCCTTCTTCGCAGCAGATACTGTACGTTCGCCGTACAGGCTTGCCGTCGATAACGGCCTGCAATGGCAGATGCTGGCCCGCACGGAAGGCGAACGTCTCGCGCAGCGCTGGCGGCACCTCCAGCACAATGGACAAGGCCTCGTGGCTTTGCTCGATGGCGGCGACAGTTAAGGGGTGATACTTCTGCAACGTGCGGCTCCCATTTTGTTGGCTAGAGACACTTGAAGTACTCGAACGGCTCGAGGCAGCTGCGGCACGTGTACGGCGCCTTGCACGGCGTAGAGCCGTAGTCACCCAGGCGCGTGGTATCGCACGAATCACATCGGGGGCAGGCCACCGTCGGAGGTTCGCCCCACAGGCCGCGTTTGCTGCTGCCGGGCTGCGGCGGCGCGATGCCGTACGCTTTGAGTTTTGCAAGCCCCGAGGCGGTGATCCAATCCGTGCTCCAGGGCGGCGCTAGCCGGCGCTCTACACGAACCTCGCGCCAGCCGTGCAGCGTCAGTGCTTGCACAATGGACTGCTCGATCACGGCGACGGCCGGGCAACCGGAGTAGGTGGGTGCAACGCCAATCACCAAGGCACCGTCGCTGTTGTTGTCGGGAAATTGGATGTCGCGAATGATGCCCAGTTCAAGCACGCTGAGGATAGGGATTTCCGGATCAGGCACCTGTTGCAGAATTGCCCGCACGTCTTCCACGCGCGCAGGCGCTTTAGCGGCCGTTGGGGGCACGCTCACCAGGTGGCGCCTGGATAAGCGCGTTGCATAAACTGCATCTCGGCCAGCAGATAGCCCAGATGCTCGCTGTGCTGGCCCTGTTTGCCGCCACCGGCCATCCAGTCGTTATCCGGCCGGCTCAGCGTTGCCCGTGCAAATATCTCATCGATGCTGGCCAGCCAGGGGACGTGTAGGGCCGGGAGGTCCGGCGCGCCGAAGGTGCGGGTGGCCTGATTGTCGATATCATCCGGGGTGAACATCTCGCCTGTGTACTGCCACAAGCCCTCGATCGATTCGCTCACCCGCGCATGACTGGCTTCGGTGCCATCGCCGAGGCGTACCAGCCACCGTGCAGCGTGGCGTAGGTGGTAGGCGGCTTCTTTCTCGGCGCGCGCGGCGATCTGGGCCAGCATGGGATCTGCGCACTTGGTGAGGCCCTGCAATTGCAGTAGATAGAAGGCTTCAAAGAAGACCTGGCGCACGATCGTGTCGCCGAAATGGCCATTCGGTTGTTCCACCAGTAGCACGTTGTGATAGGCCAACACATCGCGATGAAAAGCCAGATCATCTTGATCGCGTCCGGATCCTTCCAGCGCGCCCGCGTAGTCGTAGTACATGCGGGCTTGCCCGACAAAGTCGAGTGCGACGTTCGCCAGTGCCATCTCCTCTTCCAGCGCAGGCGCATGGCGTACCCACTCGCTCAGGCGCTGGCCCAACACCATCGCATTATCAGCAAGACGCAGAACATAGGCGAAGCGCTCCGCGTCCGGCGTCACATTGGCAAGGTCACTGACGGGGGATGGGGTGCTCACAGATTGTCCACCCCATCGGGAATTTCATAAAAGGTGGGATGGCGGTAGATCTTATCGGCGGCCGGGCCAAACATAGCATCCGACTGCGCGGGATCTGAGGCGACAATGTCTTTCGATGCTACCACCCATAGGCTGATGCCTTCCTGTCGGCGGGTGTACAGGTCGCGCGCGTTGTCCATCGCCATCTGCACATCATCCGCGTGCACACTGCCGACGTGGCGGTGACTCAGGCCGGACTGCGCCCGGACGAAAACTTCAAACAACTGATTGCTCATCGGCTGACCCTCTTGGCGAGTGTACCTTCCTGTTTAGGCGGCGCGCTCGGTACTGCGTTGTGCCTGTTTTTGTGCATATGCCTGCGCGGCTTCGCGCACCCAGGCGCCATCCTCATGGGTGTCGCGCACGCTTGCGAGGCGCTCGCGATTGCACGGACCATTGCCCTTTAGCACTTGATGAAATTCTTCCCAGTTGATGTCTCCAAACTGGTAGTGGCCGCTTTCCTCGTCCCACTCAAGATCCGGGTCAGGCACCTTCAGACCCAGGAATTCGGCCTGCGGTACGGTCACATCAATAAATTTCTGGCGCAGCTCATCGTTGCTGAAGCGTTTGATCTTCCACTTCATGGATTGCG
>CBDUQI010000022.1:0-43223 GCA_965369325.1 uncultured Gammaproteobacteria bacterium | reverse complement strand
ACTGTTAGTAAAAGGGGTAAGGGTGAACCTGCTGCGCGAAGGGCGTGGGAGGCCCGTATTGTTTCTGCACGGCAACCCTGACTCATCTGCGCTTTGGCAGCCCGTCATATCCGAACTTGCCAGCCAGTTCCACTGTATCGCCCCCGATCTGCCGGGTTTTGGTCACTCGATCGCGCCGCGTGATTTCGACTTCTCGCTGGTCAACATGGCCAATTTCGTTGAGCAGTTACTGGATGGGCTGCATATTGATGGGCCGGTCGCCGTGGTGGGGCACGATATTGGCGGTATGTATGCGCTGGCCTTCGCTGTGCGCAACCCAGCACGAGTGTCGCGCATTGTGTTGAGCAATACCGCTTTTTCTGAAGATTTCCACTGGCATCGGTGGGCGCATATCTGGCGCGTGCCGGTGCTTGGCGAGCTTAGTATGCTGTTGGCTCCACGCGCCCTGTTCATGCATGAGCTCAAACGCAGCAGCGTAAATCTAAGCGCCGCGCATAAACGCAAGACCTGGGAGTTGATTACCCCAGCCATGCGTCGCAACATACTGCGAGCCTACCGCGCGCTGCGCCCGGCGAATTTTCGCGGGTGGGAGTCTCGGATGCACAACCTCACCGCAGATGTGCCGACAATGGTGCTGTGGGGGCGCGAGGATCCTTACATTCCGGCGCAGTTTGCCCAACGCTTTGGCGCCGTGCAAACGCACTACCACGAGGACAGTGGGCACTGGTTACCGGCCGAGCAGCCGGCGTTTTTTGTACAACACACGGCGGCCTTCCTGGGCGCCTAGGTTTGCGGAACCAACAATGACAATAGATACAGTGGTATTTGATCTCGGCGGTGTGGTGGTGGATTGGGATCCCAAGGCCTTCGTGCAACACGCGCTGGCAGATGATGAGATGCGCCAGAGCGCGTTAGTGCACATTATCGGTCATGAGGACTGGCTGGCACTGGACCGGGGCACGATGGATGTGGCGACGGCCACGCAACGCTTTGTGAACCGCAGTGGTATCCCGACCGGGCTGGTAAATGCGATCCTCGCGCAGGTGCCACCATTTCTCACCACCAAAGAGGATACGGTCAAGCTCATCAACGCGGTACGCCGTCGTGGTCTGCGCACCCTGTTCCTGTCCAATATGCACCACACCTCGATCGACTACCTGGAGCGTCACGGCGCTTTCTGGCCCTCGTTTGAAGGCGGTATCGTCTCGTGCCGCGTAGGCAGCATCAAGCCGGAACCGGAGATATTCCAAGCGCTGTTTGATCGCTACGAGCTCACTGCGCAGCGCAGCGTGCTGGTGGACGATATGCAGGTGAACGTTGACGCCGCCCGCGATCTGGGGATGCACGGCATCGTGTTTGAATCCGCGCTGCAGACCCGCGATGCGCTGGTGCAACTGTTGGCCGACTGAGGCCTGCGCTCAGAGGGACGGTCTTAGACGTCCGCTGGTCTGGCGCATACCGGGCAGCCACTTGCCCGCCGGAGGCGGATTCGGCGCCAGTCGAGCGCGCGCGCGTCATACGCCCACACTTGACCGGGAGATTCCTCGCCCAGCCCCAGCAGAATTTTTAATGCCTCGGCGGCCATCATGCTACCGATGACGCCCACCAACGGCGCCAGCACACCGTTGCCACGGCAATCCTCCACATCCTCCTGCTCTTCGCTGTAGAGGCAGCGGTAGCATGGCGAGGCCGGCAAATCGGCCCGGAACACCGCCAGTTGCGCCTCCATCCGTATGGCCGCACCAGAGACCAGCGGCGTGCGGCTGCGCACGCAGGCCTGGTTCACCGCGAAGCGGGTACCAAAATTATCACTGCAGTCCAACACCACATCGACTGCCCGTACCGTCTGCAACAACGCCTCCTCCTGCAGGCGCGTATCTATCACCTGCAGCACGACGTCGCTGTTCAGCGCCCGCAGGGCGTCGGCGGCGGCGGCGGCCTTCAACTGGCCCACCATCGATTCGCGAAACAGGATCTGCCGTTGCAGGTTAGTTGCATCCACGCGATCGAAGTCGTTCAGCAGCAAGGTGCCGACCCCGCTGCTCGTCAAGTATTGGGCGGCGGGGCAGCCTAGCCCGCCTACGCCAACAATTAACACGCGCCCGCTGCGAATCTTTGCATGGCCGCGTTCGCCAACGCCCTCTAGTACGATGTGGCGGCTGTAGCGCAGTGTTGGATCAGCCATCAAATAGCCCCGGCGTGCCCAGCGCCAGCACCAGTCCCTGTCCGTTGCGGGCCATGCACACCCGGTCGATGCCCGCCATATCGGCCACTGCGCCGACGCGTTTGAGGCCGGCGACGGTCATCGCGGCCATCACCGCAGCGCGTTGATCGTGCCCGTGCTCCAATAGCAGATAGCCACCATCGGCCAGGCCCTCGCGCGCATGGGCGATGATTTCATGCAGCGCATCCAACCCGCGTGGCCCGCTGCGCAACGCGCCAGAAGGCTCGGCAGGCAGGTCGCCCTGGGTGAGGTGCGGGTCGTTCTCGGCGATGTAGGGTGGATTGGAGAGCACCAGGTCGAAGCGCTCGCCTGGCACCGCATGCCACCAGTGACCTTGGACGAAGCGCACCTGGTGGAGCCCAAGGCGGATGGCATTAGCGGTAGCGACAGCCAGGGTCTGCGCACTGTCGTCGGTCGCCACGATGTCCCAGTGCGGCCGCTCGCTGGCGAGGGCCAGGGCGACCGCGCCGCTGCCGGTGCCCAGATCCAGCACCCGGGTTGGGGTGGCGGCCGGCACACAGGCCAGCGCGGTCTCTACCAGCAACTCGGTTTCGGGGCGGGGGATGAGGGTGTCGGGCGTCACCCGCAGCGTCAGCGACCAGAATTCCCGCTCGCCCGTGAGGTAGGCGACCGGGCTGCCATCCAGTCGCTGACGTATCAGACGACGGAAGTACTCCACCTCTACCGGGGGCAGAGGTTGCTGGTCGCGCGCAATCAGCGCACTGCGCGGCCACTGCAGAGCGTGTGCTAGCAGGACCTGGGCGTCCAGGCGGTCCAGCCCGCGGTTGTGGGCCTCGCCCAGCAGCAGTTGTACGGTTTGGCTCATCGGTGCAGTGTACCGGGCTGGGTTCCACGATAGAATACGGCCGCATTCATCAGCTCGGAACCAAACGCATGACGATATACAACAATGTGCTCGACATGGTCGGCAACACCCCTATGTTAAAAACCAGCACACTGGACACTGGATTGTGCGAGTTGTACCTGAAGCTGGAGTTGATGAATCCTGGCGGCTCAATTAAGGACCGCATCGGTGTCGCCATGATAGAGGCTGCGCAGAAGCGCGGTGAGATCAAACGTGGCGACACCCTCGTTGAGGCCACTGCGGGCAACACCGGTATTGGTTTGGCCCTGGCCGCCGCCCAGCGCGGGTATAAGCTGGTGCTGGTGATTCCCGATAAGATGAGCCAGGAGAAGATATTCAATCTGCGCGCCATGGGGGCAGAGATTATCCTCACCCGCTCGGATGTCGCGCGCGGACACCCAGAGTATTACCAGGATCTGGCTCTAAGCTATGCGCGCGAGCACGGCGCGTATTACATCAACCAGTTTGCGAATCCGGATAACCCGGTGGCGCACGAGACCGGCACCGCGCCCGAAATCTGGGAACAGCTCGGCCATCAGGTGGATGCCGTGGTGGTGGGCGTCGGTACCAGTGGCACCATTACCGGCGTGACGCGGTTTTTCCGCGAGCATGCGCCGCACGTCGAGATTGTGCTGGCTGACCCCAAGGGGTCGATTCTGGTGGAGTACATCGAGACCGGCAAGATGACCGAAAAGGGCTCCTGGTTGGTTGAGGGTATTGGCGAGGATTTTGTGCCGGACATTGCCGATCTGAGCGGGGTAAAGCGTGCGTTTTCCATTACGGACGCCGAGTCGTTTGACGCGGCGCGCACTTTGTTGCGCAAAGAGGGCCTGTTGGTCGGCTCCTCCTCGGGCACGTTGCTGGCCGCCGCGCTGAAGTACTGTGCTGAGCAGACCGAGCCCAAACGCGTAGTCAGCTTTGCTTGCGACACCGGTAATAAGTACCTGTCCAAATTGTTTAACGACTTCTGGATGGAAGACCAGGGGTTTATCACGCGTGAACCGCGTGGCGACTTGCGCGATCTGATCGGCCGCCCGCACGGGCAGCGCGCCACCGTTACCGTCGGTCCTGGCGATATACTGACCACCGCGCACAACCGCTTGCGCAACGCTGGTTTTTCGCAGTTGCCGGTGATTGAGGAAGGCAAGATAGTGGGTGTGCTTACCGAGGAGGACATCATGAGCTATGTGTTTGGTGAGCCAGAGCGCCTCACCGGGCCGGTACGTGATGCCATGCGCACCTCGTTTGCCAGCATCGACAAAGGCTTCTCAACCAACAACCTGGTAGCGCTGCTGAGTGGTGTGCCGTACGTGGCGGTGACCGACGGCGAGCACTTCCTGGGCCTGGTCACGCGTGCCGATGTGCTCAACCATACACGCAAGCAGCTGAGCGCCTGAGAAACGCAACGCAGCGGGCCGCCGGGCCGCGGCCCGTCAGGGCAGGTCGGGGCTGGCTCAGTACCCGCGCACGTTGACCGATAATACCCACACGCCTGCTCATTACACCGGCGCGGCGGTCTGGCGCATAGCCGCACCGATGATTATCTCCAATCTTTCCTTGCCGCTGTTGGGGCTGGTCGACACGGCGGTGATGGGGCACCTGCCGGCGCCGTATTACCTTGGCGCCGTGGCCATCGGCGCCGTGATGTTCAACTTCTTGTTTATGGGCGTGAACTTCCTGCGCATGGGCACCACGGGCTTGGCTGCGCAGGCCTTCGGCAGCGATAACTTCGATGAGCTGCGCACGGTGCTAGCCCAGGCACTGATGGCAGCGCTGTCCATTGCGGCAGTGCTGCTGGTGTTCCAATACCCGCTACGCGAGTTGGGCCTGGCCGCGTTGCGCCCTGGCGAACAGGTGAGCCGTTACGCTCGGGTGTATTTTGATGTGCGCATCTGGAGTGCGCCGCTGGTGCTGGCGAACTATGTGCTGGTGGGCTGGTTTTTGGGCGTGCAGAATGCGCGCGCGGCACTTTGGATAATGCTCACGGTGAGCCTCAGCAACATCGTGCTGGATTTGTGGTTTGTGCTCGGCCTGGGCATGGATGTGAAAGGCGTGGCGCTGGCCACGGTGCTGGCCGAGGGGGGCGCCTTGGCGCTGGGCATCGCTATGGTGCGTCGCTTGCTTGGCCGGTATCCGGGGCGCTGGCGGCGTGAGGATATCCTGAGCCTCACGCGCATCCGCAAAGTGGTAGCCTTCAACGCGGATCTGTTGCTGCGCACGTTGGCGCTGATGTTTTCCTTTGCGTTTCTGACCGCACAGGGCGCGCGTATGGGCGACGTCGTACTCGCCGCCAATGCAGTATTGCTGAACTTTCAAAGTATCGCCTCTTACGGGCTTGATGGGCTGGCGCACGCGGCCGAAGCGTTGGTTGGCCGGGCGGTAGGCGCGCGTGATCGCGACGGTTTTGCGCGCGCAGTTAGTATGTGTCTGCGATGGTCCTTATGGTTCGCGGTGGGGATGTGTGCCGTGTTCGCTCTGATTGGGCCGGGGTTGATCGATTTGATGACCGACCTGCAAGAGGTGCGCCACACCGCGCGCCAGTACCTTCCCTGGGTGGTTGTCTTGCCGCTCATCAGCGTCTGGTGTTTTTTGTACGATGGCGTGTTTGTAGGGGCCACCCGCGCGCGTCAGATGCGCAACAGCATGGTGCTTGCGGTGTTGCTGGTGTACCTGCCTGCCTGGTATCTACTCAGGGACTTCGACAATCATGGGTTGTGGGCGGCATTTGCTTTATTTATGGCTGCCCGCGGGCTCAGTATGCACTTGTATCATCGCCGGCTGCCGGCGATAGGCTGAGTGCCTGCGGTTGTCGAGTCCGGCGGATTGTGGTCCGGCGTACCTAGTGCTCGTCTTGTTTGAGTTCGCGCAACAACCAGGCACGGGCCACCGCCCAGTCACGCTTGACTGTACGCGGTGAGATATCCAGGCCTTCGGCCGTCTGAGCCACATCCAGCCCACCAAATACGCGGCACTCCACTATTTGCACCTGGCGCGGGCTCAGTGCCTGCAACCGGGCCAGCGCTGTGTCTAGATCGATTACCTGTCCGAGCAGATCGTTCACCGGCACTTCTTTGTTGTCCAGCGCCGTAAAGTGCACGTCGCCGCCGCGTTTTAGCTGGCTGCGTGCGCGCGCACGATCCACCAGAATACGGCGCATCGTATGGGCGACGGCCGCGAAAAAATACGCCCGTCCGCGCGAGGACACCCGGCTGTCGTCGACCAGTTTCAGATAGGCGTCGTGTACCAGCGAGGTGGTGCACATGGAGTAGCGCTCGTGCTCGCGGGCCAGTTGCTGGCCGGCGATTTTTCGCAGCTCGTCATACACAAGCGGCAACAGCGCCTCCATGCGTGCGGCCGCGTCCTCCGGCTCGCGTTGCAGCAGATCGGTAATGGCATGTTTGTTGTCGCCAGCTGCCATCGGTCAAATCCATTTGGGAGAGGTGTTTTACTGTACTGGGACAGCGCTATGACGACAAGTGCGTGTGCGATTCAGCTTAGGCCCAGCGTGCTGAGAA
This sequence comes from uncultured Gammaproteobacteria bacterium, assembly GCA_965369325.1. GTDB lineage: Bacteria > Pseudomonadota > Gammaproteobacteria > Steroidobacterales > JBCBZW01 > CBDUQI01. Next base: position 36,619 of record CBDUQI010000022.1, on the reverse strand, counting down.
TAAACGTGTACTCGCGAGCATAGTCGCGCATGCGCTTAAAGCGTGCCGCCGCGCCGCTATGCCCGGCATGCATATCCGTATGCATCACCAGCAGGTGTTTGTCGGTCTTGTGGGCGCGCAGTTTGGCCACCCATTTGGCCGGTTCCCAATACTGCACGGCCGGGTCCCACAGCCCGGTAAATACAAAGATGTGCGGGTAAGCCTGCGCCCGAATCTGGTCGTAGGGCGAGTAGGCCAGCATGCGCTGGTAGTCCTCCAGCTCGTTGGGATTGCCCCATTCGTCGTACTCGAAGGTGGTGAGCGGGATAGAGTCATCCAGCATGGTGGTGAGTACATCCACGAACGGCACGCCGGCGATCAGCACGGCGAAACTGCGCGGGCTCATGTTGGCCACTGCGCCGATTAACAGGCCGCCAGCACTGCGCCCGCAACCTACCAGTTTGCTCCGGTCGGCCCAGCCCAGCGCGATCAGATGTTCGGCCACATCGATAAAGTCGTGGAACGTGTTCTCCTTCTGCGCCAGGCGCCCCTGCTCGTACCACTGGCGTCCTTTGTCCTGGCCGCCGCGAATATGCGCCAGAGCGAATACGAAACCGCGGTCCACCAGGCTGAGGTAACGCGAGTTAAAGCCCGCCTCGTAGGAGATGCCGTAAGCACCGTAGCCCAGCAGGTACAACGGGAGGGTGCCCTCAGGTTGGGTGCCGCGGCGCATCAGCAGACTCACGGGTATCTCCTGGCCGTCGCGGGCGGGCACATTGATGCGCACCACCTGGTAGCGGTCGGGGTCGAATCCGGCCCCGGCAAAGTCGCGCTTTAACAACGTTTTCTCGCCGGTATTCAAATCCAGATCGAAGATGCTGTCGGGTGTGCTGAGCGAAGTATAGGCATAGCGCAGCACGTGCGATTTGTACTGAGGGTTGTCGTCAATGCTGGCAGCGAAGGCAGGTTCGTCACCTTCGGCCGCGATGTACCACGGCGCCACGTTCGGCGCGTCAGTTGGGATAACCTGCAGGCGGGTATTGGCATCACAGATTTCCTCCACTACCAGGAACCGCTCGAATACCACAAAGTCCTCTAACAGGGCCTCGGCACCTTCGCCGCGCACTTGTTGCCACTGTGTCTTGTCTTGCGCCTGGCCCAACGGTGCACGCATCAGGCGGAAGTTAGGCGCTTGCCAATTGGTACGGATGTAGAGCGTGTCGCCGATCGGCTCCACCTGATACTCGTGGTCGGCTTCACGCGCCATCACCGGATGAAACTGCGCCTGCGCATCGTGTGCATCAAGTAGCCGCACTTCGCTTGATTGGGTGCTGGCGATCTCAAGCACCACATGTTTGCGGTCGCGCGAGCGCTCAATGTCGCAGTAAAATGTGCTGTCCGTTTCCTCGTACAGCAGTGCATCGCTGGCGCTGTCCTGGCCGAGCGTGTGGCGCAGGACATAGCGCGGAATCATGGTTTCGGCCTGTTGGCGGATGTAGTAAACGGTGCGATTGTCCGCGCCCCAAACCACCGGCTCAGACAGGCCTTCTATGCGTTCGGGCAGCAGCTCGCCGGTGCGCAGGTCCTTTATCCGCAGCGTAAAAATACCGCGGCTGACGGTGTCTTGTGTGTACGCCAGCAAGTGGCCATCATCGCTGACGTCCATGTCGCCTAGGTCAAAAAAATCGTGCGGGGCTGCCAGCAGATTGGTGTCGAGGATAATCTGCTCCTCGGCCGCCATGGTGTCTTTGCGTCGGGCGTAGATGGGGTGCTCGCGGCCGGCCTCGTAACGGGAGTAATACCAGTAAGCTCCCTCGCGCACCGGCACGCTGGCGTCATCCGGTTTCATGCGCTCGATCAGCTCCTGATACAGGGTTTCTTGCAATGCCTGCGCCTGAGGGCCAAGGGCCGTCTCGGCATAAGCGTTCTCCTGTTGCAAGTACTCAAGCACCTGCTCGTCTTCGCGCGTGTCATCGCGTAGCCAGAAGTACTCATCCACCCGGGTGTGCCCGTGAGTGTTCAGCGTTTGGGGTTTTTTGCGTGCGATTGGCGGTGCGGGCCGTTTAGTTTTGCGGCTCACGTGCGGGCCAGCCAGTCGGGAACCGTCAAGCCCTTCTCCCGCAGAAATGGCGGGCTGTACAGGCGGTTCAGATAGCGCAGGCCGGTGTCGCAAAGAACCGTCACAATGGTATGGCCAGGCCCGAACGCCTGCGCCATGCGGATGGCGCCGGCCACATTGATGCCGCTGGACCCACCCAGGCAAATGCCCTCGTACTTCATCAGATCAAACACGATAGGAAGCGCCTCACTGTCTGGGATGGAATAGAAAAAATCGATCTCGGTATCTTTGAGGTTTTCGGTCACCCGCGCGTTGCCTATGCCTTCGGTGATGGAGTTGCCCTCGGCTTTCATCTCGCCGTGCACAAAGTGGTTGTATAGCGCGGAGCCGTGCGGATCGCTAAGGCCGATTTTTATCTCCGCGTTGCGATTTTTTAGGGCCCGACTCACGCCCGCGAGGGTGCCGCCAGTGCCCGCTGCGCACACAAAACCGTCTACCTTGCCGCCCGTCTGGGCAAGAATCTCAGGCCCCGTGGTGCGCTCGTGCATGCGCCGGTTGGCCAGATTGTCAAACTGGTTGGCCCACAGTGCCCCTTCAGGTGTGCACTCTGCCAGTTGCTCAGCCAGGCGTCCGGAGGTGTGAACGAAATGCTCAGGGTTCTTGTAGGGCACCGCCGGAATTTGGGTTACCTGCGCGCCGTAAGCCTGCAGGGTGGCGACCTTCTCCTGGCTCTGCGTGTCCGGCATCACAATCTGCACCCGATAGCCCAGTGCGTTGGCGACTACTGCAAGGCCAATGCCGGTGTTGCCTGCGGTACCTTCCACAATGATGCCACCGGGGCGCAACATGCCGCTGGCCTCGGCTTCGCGCACAATGCCAAGGGCGGCGCGGTCCTTCACTGAGGCGCCAGGGTTGGCCCATTCGGCCTTACCTAGAATCTCGCAGCCGGTCAGTTTGGAGGCCGCGCGCAATTTCACCAGGGGCGTGTTGCCGATGGTGTCCAAAATGCTGGCGGCGGGTTGTGTCGCGTTCATGGCGGTGCTGCTCCGGGAACTGAGACAGGTTGCCGCGGTGTGCGCACCTGTGCGGTGGATGCGGGTGGCCAGGCCACCCAGGCTTAGTCCTGACCCAGCGAGGCCATTTGTTCAGCCTGAAGCTCGCTCATCAGCGGGTCGATCACCAGCTCAAGTTTACCCTGCAAGATTTCATCCAGCCGGTACAGCGTGAGTTTGATGCGATGGTCGGTCACTCGGCCCTGCGGGTAATTATACGTGCGGATGCGCTCGGAACGATCGCCGGAACCCACCAGCGATTTGCGCTGGGCTGCCTGCTCGGTCTGTTGTTTTTCCTGTTCCGCCGCCAGCATGCGCGCTTGCAGCAGGCCCATCGCGCGGGCGCGGTTTTTGTGTTGAGAGCGCTCGTCTTGGCACTCGACCACAATGCCGGTGGGTAAATGCGTGATGCGGATGGCCGAATCGGTCTTGTTCACGTGCTGACCACCGGCGCCGGAGGCCCGGTAGGTATCGATGCGCAGGTCAGCCGGGTTAACCTGCACCGCATCCACCTCGTCGATCTCCGGCAGTACCGCGACAGTACAGGCCGAGGTATGGATACGCCCCTGCGATTCGGTTTCTGGCACCCGCTGTACGCGGTGCGCGCCGGATTCAAACTTGAGCCGAGAGTAGGCCCCATGCCCGCTCAGGCGGGTGATGATCTCGCGGTAACCGCCGTGCTCGCCTTCGCTCTCGCTGAGGATCTCTACTTTGTAGCGGCGCTCATCCGCATAGCGCTGGTACATGCGGAACAGGTCGCCAGCGAAAATAGCGGCCTCATCGCCGCCGGTGCCGGCGCGGATTTCCAGGAAGATGTTGCTGTCGTCATGCGGGTCGCGCGGCAGCAGGTGCTTTTTGAGCGCCAGTTCCAGCGTTTCGCGCCGCGCGCTGGCCTCGGTGAGCGCTTCGCGCGCCAGTTCGCGCATCTCCTGGTCGTCATCGCTGGCCAGTGCTTTCGCGTTCTCGATCTCCTCAACCGACGCGCGGAAGGCGGTGAAGTCTTTGTTCAGCGGCTCTAGACGTGCGTATTCCTTGGACAAATCCCGAAACTTGTTCTGGTCCGAGATGATCTCGGCATCACTCAGCAACGCGCCAAGCTCCTCGAAGCGCTCGCTCAGTTTCTCAAGTTTTGACAGGACTCCCGGCTGCATGGGCCGGTAGCTTACTCGGGATCACGCAGCGCGAACAGTTCTCGTGCTGCGTGCAGGATCTGCTTGTCGTGCTCGGCGCCGGCCTCGCGCAGCCGTGTGGTGGGGTGGTGCAACAGTTTGTTGGTCAGCGCCCCGGCCAAAGTGCTAAGCACAGTCTGTGGATCTTTGCCCGCCGCCAGCTGGCGCTGTGCGTTGGCCAACGCCTGCTCGCTGATCTGCCCCGCGTGCTCACGCAAGTCTTTAATAAGAGGCCCTACATCAAGCATCCGCAGGCTGCGCTCGAAGCGGTCGACCTCGGCTTCGACGATGGTGCTGGCCTGCTTGGCGGCCTCTTCACGCAGGCGCATGTTCTGCGAGGTAACCTCCTCGATATCGTCGACCGTGTACAGATAGGCGTCCTGCAAATCCTGCACCTGCGCGTCGACGTCGCGCGGGACCGCCAAGTCCACGATGAACATCGGGCGTCGTTTGCGCGCATGCAGTGCGGCTTTGACCATCGGGGCAGTGAGGATCGGGTTGGGGCTGGCGGTTGAACTGATGACGATGTCGGCTTCGGCCAGATGCGCGTCGATCTCATCCAGCGAGACCGCATAACCATTGAACTCTCGTGCCAGCAGCCGCGCCCGCTCAATGCTTCGGTTGGCGACGATCATGCGCGACAGGCCGCGCCCGTGCAGGTGACGGGCCGCCAGCGCGACCGTCTCCCCGGCACCGATAAACAGTGCGGTGTGGCGGTCAAAGCTAGAGAAGATACGCCCGGCGAGACTTACCGCCGCCGAGGCCACGGACACGGCGCTGGCCCCCAGCCCGGTGTCGGTGCGTACCAATTTCGCTACCGAGAAGGCTTGCTGAAAGAGCCGATTGAGCACCGGCCCCAGGGCGCCGGCCTCGCCGGCCACCCGGAAGGCATCTTTTACCTGGCCTAGAATCTGCGGCTCGCCCAGCACCATAGAATCCAGTCCGCACGCCACCTCGAAGGCATGGCGCACGGCCGACTGCTCGTTTTTGCGGTAAAAGCTCTGCAGGGTGGACTCATCCAGGGCGTGTTGCTCGGACAGCCAGCTCAGCGCTGTCTGCACGCCGTCTCGCGGGCCGGCACAATACAGTTCGGTCCGGTTGCAGGTGGAGACAATCAGGCCCTCATCGACATCCGGCAGGCTCACCAGAGCACGCAGCGCCTGGGGCATGCTGGCCGGATCGAATGCCACCCGTTCGCGAACCTCAATGGGTGCGGTGCGGTGATTGATGCCGAGGACAAATAAAGGCATAGCGAGTGTAGGGTATCCACGCTGTGTCGAAGTCGGTACTCCCCCAGAGTACTCCTCAGGGCAATCCCCAAGTGGGGTCGATCTCAACCGCAATGTGTAAAAAGGGAATTGTCTGGCGAAAATCCACTCAAAACAAGGATCACGGTCGCCAACTCACGAACCGTTTGGAGTATATTGCAACTTGTATCAAGCTATTGCCCCACCCATGAAGACCGTATTTCGCCAATTATCATTGTATCTGGCCGGTCCCCTGCTGCTGGCCGGTTGTGTCAGCGCGCCTGTGGCGCCGCCGCCCAGTGTGCCGGAAGCGCCGTTCAGTACCGCCGAAGGGGCGTCCAACTATCATCTGGTGATGGCCGAACTGGCCTTACATCGTGAGTTGTGGGAAACGGCTGCGCTCGAGTACACCCGGGCGGCGTTGCTGGTGCAGGATGCCGCGTTAGCTGAGCGTGCTGCGTTGGTCGCCTTTGAACTGGGCCAGGATGCGTCGGCGCGACAGGCCGCTACCCACTGGCTGGCGCTGGCGCCGGCGGCAGTGGACCCGCAACGGCTGCTGCTCTCGCTGGATATGCGCCACGGCGATCTGGATTCGGCGTTCGGGCATGCCACCGCGCTGGTTGACCGTTTGAGCAACGACGATCCAGGGCAGGCGTTTGCGCTAGTTTCGGCCCAGATATTGCTCGCCAACGATCCGCCCAATGCGCTGGCTTTGATGGAGCGATTAACCCAGCGCTACGATGAGATTGCGGAGGCCCACCACTCGCTGGCCTCGTTGGCTTTGCGCAACGACCAGCTGGACCAGGCGTTGACCGAGGCGCGCGCTGCCGTGCGTTTGGCCCCGTCCTGGCCGCAGGCCAATCTGCTGCTGGCACGGGTGCTGGTGGCCAACAACAAGGTGTCCGCCGGCCTGGATCTAGCACGGCGTCTGGCAGAGCGGCCGGATGCCGACGCGGCCCTGCAACTGGAGTATGCAGTGCTGCTGGCCGCCGCCGGTCGCGACGAGGAGGCGCTGCCGATCCTGGATAAGGTATTGGCGGACGAGCCCAAGCTGGCTCCGGCGCTGCGGGCGGCCGGGCTGATTGCGATGCGGTTGGGTGAGCTTGCCCGGGCAGAAGATTATTTTAGTACTCTGCTGACGACCGGCCGCCAGACGTTCGATGCATTTTATTTTATGGCCCGAGTGGCTGACCAGCAGGCGCAGCTGCCGCGCGCCCGACGCCTGTACACGCAGGTGCGCGGAGGCGAATACGCGGTCACCGCGCAGGTGCGGGCGGCCCAGCTTATGTTGCAGGAGGGCAGCGGCCAACAGGCATTGCGGCACCTGCAGCGCTTCGCCGAAGCACAACCCGGCTATGCTGAGCAGATGATTACGGCGCAGGGTAATTTACTGCGGGAGATGGGAGACGAGCAGGCGGCGCTGAATCTTTACGATGACGCGCTGGCGATCAGCCCCGATAGTGAGCCGCTGATTTATGCACGGGCTTTCCTGTATGAGGACATGGACCGGGTGGAAGATGCGCTGCGCGAATTGCGCGCGCTGGTAAAGCAAAAACCGGATGACGCGACCGCCCTCAATGCGCTGGGTTATACGCTGGCTGATCGCACCGATCGCTACCGCGAGGCGCACCGCTACATCAGGCGAGCACTGGAGCTCGATCCTCGCAATGCAGCCATTATCGACAGCATGGGCTGGGTGCAGTACCGCCTTGGCCGTCACCAATCGGCGCTGGCGCATCTGCGTGAGGCCTACGATCTGGTGCAGGATGTGGAGATCGCCGCGCATCTTGGCGAGGTGTTGTGGATATCCGGTGATCGGGATGAGGCCATGGCCATTCTGGAAGATGCGCTGGCCAGCAATCCCGACAACCCGGTGCTGAACGCCACCATCAAACGGCTCGGCGAGTAACGCCGACACGGCTCGGACGCCGCTTGGCGGCTGTTTCCTTGGGGGAGGGGGCATGTTGAGGTTTCCGCTGCGCATTCGCGCACGGCCAGTTGTGGCCAACGCCAGCGCGGCATTATGCGCACTGATGCTGCTAAATGGCTGTGTCACGGTGACACCGCCTGCAGCCCCCACCGCTTCAGATAGTCCCGAGGAGTTGCCCAGCAGCGTGCCCGTGAGGCGCACTCGCGAGGCTCAGTTGTTGTCGATTGCCGACTGGACAGTGGGCGGGAGGATTGCGCTGAAAGCCGGCACCGATGGCTGGAACGGGTCGCTAAAATGGACCCAAAACACGGATCAGCTGGATTTTCGCTTTACCGCGCCGCTGGGAGTGGCCAGTTTTCGGATCGAGGGCGACCCGCGCTTACTGCGCATTACGCTCTCCAGTGGCGAGGAATATGAAGTGACCGATCCGGTGGCAGACCTGCGCGATATGTTCGGCTGGAGCGTGCCCGTGCACAGCATGCGCTACTGGATGCTGGGTGTGCCCGACCCACGCTCGGAATACAGCGAATTGCTGGATGCGGCGGGTAACCCCTCACAGCTGGAGCAGCGCGGTTGGGTGGTGAACTTTGATCGATACCGGGAGGTGGATGGACAGGTGCTGCCAAGGCGGATTGTCATGACCGGGCACGAGGTGAGAATTCGCGTGGCCGTGGATAACTGGCAGGTGCAATAGTCGGTTCTGCATCGTGGCCGTTGACAGGGCCAGGGCCGCTGCGGACAATACCCGGTTCGCAGCGTCCGTACACCTCAATCGCAATAGCTCATTGCAGCGCGTGCCGGGATCGGGTTGCGACCATTGGGGTGTAGCCAAGTGGTAAGGCAGCGGGTTTTGGTCCCGCCATGCGCAGGTTCGAATCCTGCCACCCCAGCCAATTTACTGTTAAGCCCAATGACTGTTGAGCAAAGGCCGGCCAGACTCATGGCGATCGCAATGAAGGACACGGCGGATGGCACCATGATGAGTGTTTTCTCCGGTAACGCCACCCGGGATCTGGCGGAGAATATCGCGGGGTACCTGGGCCAGCCACTGGGCAAATCCCAGAGCGGGCGATTCAGCGACGGCGAGATAAGTGTGGAAATTATGGAAAACATCCGCGGTCGCGATGTGTTTCTTCTCCAGTCCACCTGCCCCCCCGCCAACGATAATCTGATGGAGCTGTTGGTGATGGTGGATGCTTGTCGGCGGGCCTCGGCCAAGCGTGTGACGGCGGTCATCCCCTACTTTGGGTATGCGCGCCAGGACCGCCGCCCGCGCGCGCAGCGCGTGGCGATCAGTGCCAAGCTGGTCGCCAATATGATCACCACCTCGGGGGTTGATCGGGTGTTGACGGTCGATTTGCATGCCGATCAGATTCAGGGTTTCTTTGATATCCCGGTGGACAATGTTTATGCCTCGCCGGTGTTGCTGGGCGATGCCTGGAAGCAGAAGTACAACAACATGGTGGTGGTCTCGCCGGATGTTGGCGGTGTGGTGCGTGCCCGCGCCCTGGCCAAGCGCCTGGATGATGCGGATCTGGCCATTATTGACAAGCGCCGCCCGCGCGCCAATGAGGCCAAGGTGATGCACATCATCGGCGAGGTCGAAGGCAAGGTGTGCGTGTTGATTGACGATCTGATCGACACCGCCGGCACCTTGTGCCAGGCGTGTGCAGCGCTGAAGGAGCGCGGCGCTACCCGTGTGGTGGCGTATATCACCCACCCGGTGCTTTCGGGCCCGGCAGTGGAGCGGATTAACAACTCTGAGCTGGATGAACTGGTGGTAACCGACACCATCCCGCTCAGCGAAGAGGCCCGCCAGTGCTCACGTATTCGCCAGCTCACCGTGGCGGGGCTGCTCGGCGAGACCATCCGGCGAATTGCCGATGAGGAATCGGTCAGCTCACTTTACGTGGACTGATCCAGGGCAGATAAAATTCTGACCTCAGGCACGGTGCCTGCGGTCCTTAGCAAAGCGCAACGTCTGGTCGCGGGGTTGCGTTTTTTACTTGTAATGGAGGCCAATCATGGCTGCTAGTTTTGATATCGAAGCCGACTTTCGGACTGATGCGGGGAAAGGTGCGAGCCGCCGCCTGCGTCATGCCGGCAAAGTCCCGGCTATTTTGTACGGAGGCGGCGAGCCGCCGCGCTCGTTAACGCTGGATCACGATGATCTGATGCACCATTTGGAGCACGAGGCGTTTTATTCGCACATTCTTAACCTGAAAGTGGGCGACCAGGAGCAGGCAGCTATCTTGAAGGATCTGCAGCGCCATCCCGCACGCCGTGCCGTGCTGCACGTGGACTTTCAGCGGGTCGTGGCGGGCGAGAAGATACGTATGAGCGTGCCGCTGCACTTTTTGGGCGAGGACGAGTCCCCGGGCAAACGCCAGGGTGGGCTTATTTCGCATGTCGTGTCAGACGTGGAGATCTCCTGCCTGCCGCGCGATCTGCCGGAGTTCCTGGAAGTGAATGTGACCGAGGTGGAGCTGGATCAGGTACTGCATCTGTCCGACATCGCTTTACCGAAGGGGGTGGAGCTGACCGAAAGCAGTGGCCAGGATCACCCGATCATGACCATTACCCTGCCCAAGGTCGAGGCAACGCCCGAAGACGAAGAAGAAGTGGGCGGCGAGGCCGAAGGCGAAACACCACCGCCGGACGCCGAGTAAACGCTGGCGGCGCGCGAGACTCGCGCGCCGCTGCGTCCCGGGGCCGGGCCCGGCACAGTGTTTGGCGGATTGGCCGCACTGGCCAAGCCGGTGGCGCCGGGCGAGGGGTATCTCGAGGGTGTGCTTGTGACAAGCTCAATCAAACTGATCGTCGGGCTGGGTAATCCGGGCTCGAAGCATGCGCTCGACCGTCACAATGTGGGCTTCTGGTTTGCGGATGCGCTGGCGCACCGTTGCGACGGGCGCTTCGCCAATGAGTCCAAGTTCCATGGTGATCTGACCAGGATCGAGTTGCGCAAGCATGATTTGCGCCTGCTCAAACCCACCACCTACATGAACAACAGCGGCCAGTCGGTGGCCGCGATCTGTCACTTCTTTAAAATCGAGCCGTCCGAGGTGCTGGTGGTGCACGACGAGCTGGACCTGCCCGCCGGCACGGTGCGGTTGAAACGTGGCGGTGGGCACGGCGGACACAACGGTCTGCGCAGTCTTATCGCTCACATTGGCGCCGAGTTTTTGCGATTTCGCCTAGGCGTCGGCCATCCAGGGCATCGCGAGGCAGTGGTCGGGCACGTGTTGCAACGAGCCAGCCGCGATGACGAGGAGCGCATCTTGGATGCGATGGCGGATGCGCTAGATGTGTTGCCGTATCTGCTGTCCCAGGGCGAGCAGAAGGCTATGCATCGGCTGCACTCGAAGGCGAAAAAGGAAAAAGCTGAGCAGGCCAAAGCAGCGGCCGCTGCCAAGGCCGCGAAGCATAAAGACAAACAGGGGGATAGCGACAAAGCTGACCATCAGGCGCATAGCATCGCCGCCGATGCGCCCCCCCAGGTAAAGCGTGAGCCGAACACGCCGCCACCCATTGCGCGTAACAACTGCGATTCACCCGAGGATTCCTGATGGCCATTCGCTGCGGCATAGTGGGGTTGCCCAATGTGGGCAAGTCCACGCTCTTTAACGCACTGACCTCCGCGGAGATCGCGGCGGAGAACTATCCCTTTTGCACGATCGACCCTAACATCGGGGTGGTGCCAGTGCCCGACCCTAGGCTGGATAAGCTGGCCGAGATTGCCAAGTCCGAAAAAGTGATTCCGACAGCGATGGAATTCGTGGACATTGCGGGACTGGTGGCCGGCGCATCCAAAGGCGAGGGGCTGGGCAACAAGTTTTTGGCCAATATTCGCGAGACGCATGCTATCGCACATGTGGTGCGATGTTTTGAAAGCGGCGATGTCACGCATGTGGAAGGTCGCGTAGACCCGGCTGGTGATGTCGAGGTGATTAACACCGAGCTTGCGCTGGCGGATCTCGCGACGGTGGAAAAAAACCTGGAACGCGCCAGCAAGGCCGCCAAGACGGGCGCCAAAGATGCGATTGCTTGGCGCGACTTCCTGAGCCGCGTGCAGCAGCATCTGGATCAAACCCTGCCGGTGCGCAGTATGCAGATGACCCCGGAAGAGGCGGTGGCGCTGCGTGAGCTGCATTTGCTGACCACCAAACCCGCACTGTACATCGCCAACGTTGACGAATCCGGTTTTCAGGACAATCCGCATCTGGACGCTTTGACGGCGCTGGCCGATAGCGAGCAGGCGCAGGTGGTGGCGGTATGCGCAGCGATGGAGGCCGAGATCGCGTTACTGGATGAGGCGGACAAAGACGACTTTCTGACCGAGCTGGGCATGACAGAGCCCGGTCTGAACCGGGTGATCCGTGCTGCGTACACCTTGCTGGGCCTGCAGACGTTTTTCACCGCCGGGCCGAAAGAGGCTCGCGCCTGGACCATGCCGATTGGCGCCAGTGCGCCACAGGCGGCAGGCGAGATCCACACCGATTTTGAGCGTGGCTTTATTCGCGCTGAGGTGGTTGGGTTTGAGGATTACGTTGCCAACAACGGCGAGCAGGGGGCCAAGGATGTGGGCCGTTGGCGTCTGGAGGGCCGGGACTATGTGGTGGCAGAGGGCGACGTTATTCACTTCCGGTTTAATGTCTAGACGGCATTCGCCGGTTTGTTTCGGGCACTCGGCCACCCGCCAGAACTCTGCAAGCCACCGGTGGTACCTGGCGGCTCTCGCCATCGTTCTGCTCACCGGCTGCGGCGCCACGCCCGGTGGATCGGGCGGCGCAGCCGAGAGGGCACAGAAGATCACCGTCATGTTCAAGGCGTTGAACGAGGACGTGCAGCCCGGTGCGGCGGTAATGGTGATCGAGCGGGGCAAGATCACCTATGCACGCGGGTTTGGTTATGCGGACCTCGCGCGCGGCACGCCGATCACGGCATCTTCCAGTTTTCGTCTGGCCTCGGTATCCAAGCAGTTCACCGCTGCTGCTGTTGTGCTGCTGGCACAGGAGGGCAAGCTGGACTACGACGATCCCATCGTTAAGTACCTGCCAAGGCTGACTGGCTACCCCGGTGTGAGCATTCGTCATCTGCTTACCCATACCGCCGGGCTGCCGGATTACTATGATGCCTTCGACACCAGCGAGCGGATGCCGGCCAACGCAGACCTGGTGGAGTTTCTGGCGACCGCCGGCACGGCGCAGTTTGCGCCCGGCGAACGTTTCGAGTACAGCAATCCCGCCTACGAGATGTTGGCACTCATCGTTGAGCGGGCGGCGGGTGTGACCTTTCGGCATTTTATGAGCACGCAGATTTTCTGGCCGGCTGGGATGAAGCAAGCGCTGGTATACGATCACACGCGCCCGCATGTCGACAAGCGGGTGCTGGGGTACGAGCAGCGCGGGGGTGAGTACGTGCTGAATGACGAGGATCCTTGGAATGGTGTGATCGGGTCTGGCGGCGTGTACGCCTCGCTGGAGGATCTGTATGCGTGGGATCTGGCGCTATACGCCGACCGGGTGGTGCCGCAAGCGGGCTTGGCGCAGGCCTGGAGCAAATCAACGCTCAATGACGGCAGCAGCGCGCATAACTATGGCTTCGGTTGGCGGCTGGATAGCTATCTAGGCCACGCGCGGGTGGCTCATGGTGGCGCCTGGGTGGGTTTCCGTACCCACATTGCTCGCTACCCTGATCATCAACTGACGATCGTTGTCTTGAGTAATCGAGCGGAATTTGAGCCGGGTAAGCATATCGACGCCATTAGCGATCTGTATCTGCCATCGGTGACGCCTGACCGCTGAGGCACGCCGGCAAGTCGGCTCGTTCGTGTTCTAAGCGCCTCCTACGACGGCTAAAGCCCGGGCTGCGCGCATCGAAATCGGGCGGCACTGTTGTGACATAGGTTGTGTTGATTACATAAAGAATTCGCCGCTCTGGCCGATTGCTCTGTCTTGAACGTTTGTTTTCGACAGGGACCTATCGTTGAATTTTCACATAACTCTACCCGGATCACGTCCCCTGCGGGCGGCGATCGCCGCGCTGTTCGCTGTCACCTTGCTGATATCGGGTAACGTTCAAGCTCAGGTTCTCGCCAACGGCAGTATGACTGGCACCGCGGCCGACATGCCCAATGCAAATGTGCCCAATAGCTGGAGCAGCATTGGCACTATTGATGTAGGCGATGGCACTTTCGCCGTTGATTGCGCCACGGGCATCTTGTCGGGATCGTCCGATAGCGGTGCTTTTGCGCGTGGCGTGAGCGGTCAAGGGCTGAGCCAGACGGTCACCGGGCTGACCATTGGCGCCACCTATTTTGTTCAGTTCGAGCAATCGAGGATTCTTAATTTTGGGCGCGCCACCGGTCACTGGGAAGTGACAATGTTCGCTAGCGCGTTGTCCTCATCAACCATTACCGACACACCCGCCAGCGACCCTGGGCAAACGGCGTGGGAGCAGGCGGTCGTGGGGCCGTTTGTCGCCACTGCCACCTCTACCACGCTGAGTTTTGTTGTGCAGACCGACAGCAGCGGCAGCGATCCATTTGGCGGCGCTAACATCTCTGGCGCCTGTGCGTATCCCCGCGAGATTGCCACCGCAGATCTCACGATTGACGCTGTTCGGGTGTTTGAGGACGAGGACAGCGACGGCGACGGCCAATCCAACAGATTGGATGCTGATGATGATAACGACGGCATCCTGGATACCGACGAAGGGTACCAGCTGAACTCGGCGACGACCTTTACGCTGGACACCGGCGCCAGCGTGTCCGGCGCGGCAGCGGACGGCGCGCGTCTGGTCTACACCGATGTCTCTGGCAACGCCGTAGTGTTTGATCTGGCGCCGAACGCCACCTACGGTTTTGCTGGCGCAGTCGGTGGGGCCACTGTTATGAATGCGACGCTGGGCAGCGTTACCTACCAGCATGATGGCAGCAACGAAGCCAATATGCTCGTTTACACGGTGAGCAGCACGCCGGGTGAACTGCTCTACATCAACTCGCTTAACTTCACCAATTTTTTCGATATCGACTCCGACGTTCCGCGCGATTCTTTTGCCTTTGATGTGCCCGGAGGTTGGACCAACACCAACGGCCTGTCCATATATCAGCTTGACGATACCGCGATCGACAACGCAACCGTCATCAGCGGCGATGCCATTCCGGCATCCGTAGACTTCCAGCCGCAGATCGACGCGGGCGCGGTGTCCGAGGTTATCATCAATGTTAACGAGCCCTCAGACACCAACAACGGCGACGGATGGTCGGCCACGTTTAACCCGTCGGTGCTCGTAGACAACATGGTACTGACGGCGCGTGATGTCGAAGGTGCGTTTTTGATCATTGGGGGCTTCGAGGCCACCACCATAATATTGTCCTCCGAAAGCTCGCACGATTCCGATGAGGATGGCGTGCCCGATCATCTAGATTTGGACAGCGACAACGACGGCATCAGCGACCTGATTGAAAGCGGCCAGAGCGCGGCACTGCACGACGCGGACAACAACGGTTCTCACGATGATCTGGGCGAGACCTACACCAACGGCGTGCCCGACGATGCCAATGGCGGCGCGGGTGTGACACCCGTGGATAGCTTCGATACGGCTGGCGACAGCCTGAGCGATCTGCTGGATCTGGATTCCGATGATGATGGTATTCCGGATGCGATTGAGGCGCAGGCGAGCGCAACCTACGTGGAGCTGGACGAATCAATACAAGTCGCGGGCCTAAGCGGGGTTGATGCGAATGGCGTGAGCAACGGCCAAGTGGCGGCGGCCGGCCTGTTCGTCCCCACCGATTCCGACGGTGATGGCACGCCGGATTACCTGGATCTGAACTCGGACGATCACGATATCAATCACGATGGCGACAGCCTGAGCGATGCCAGCGAGTCAGGCGGCGCCGTACTTGCTAGTACCGCCGATACAGATGGCGGTATTGATCCTGCAATCCCTAGTGGTCTAGCGAACAACGGCAGCGAATTTGATTTTCGCTATCAGGTGCGCGCGAGTATCGACGATCCGGCAATGGTCGCAGAAGGCAGTGGCGGCGGAAGTACCAGTCTGGTGTTTACCGTATCACTGGATCAGGCCAACTCAGCCGACACCCAGATTCCGTTTACCGTAAGCGGTGGTACGGGCGCCAGCGCTAGCCCGATCACTGTGCTGGCGGGCAATACGTCTGTTCAACTCACCGTCACCACCGCAGCAGATACAACGGCAGAGCCGCACGAAACGGTGACGGTGACTTTGCAGGCGCCCACCGAGACGCAGGGCGGCGGTGCCTTTTTGACTACCACGGCGGCCGATCAGGTAGGGATCAGCGGATATACGGACGACGATCTGCCGAGCGCACCCACGGTGAGCATTAACGATGCCGGCGACGGACGGCTGAACGCGGCGGAGATTGCCGCTGGCGTGACGGCGGACATTACGCTGCCGGTCGATGCGCTGGCGGGCGACACACTGGAGGTGGATACCGATAGCGACAACATCGCGGATGTGGCCGTGGTCCTAAGCGCGACGGACATTACTAACGGAGTCGTTACCATTAATGTGCCGGGCGGCGACGTGCCGGCGAACGGTACATTGCAGGTGGATGCCAGTATTGCCAACGGACTCGGAAACGGCCCGGAAGCAAGCGATAGCAGCATTGCCGACAGTGCCGCTCCCGGCGCGCCCGCGGTGAGTATTAACGACGGCGGTGACGGGCGGCTGAATGCGATGGAGATTGCCGCCGGTGTAAGCGCCGACATCACCTTGCCCGCAGGCTCCGTGGCGGGCGATACGCTCAGCGTGGATACTGACGGCGATTCGGTGGCGGATGTTAGCGTGGTGCTGAGCGGCACGGACGTCACCAACGGCACCGTCACGATTAACGTGCCGGGGGCCGACGTGCCTGCCAACGGCACACTGACAGTTACCGCAAGTCTCACCGATGTGGCCGGTAACGTCGGGCCACAGGTAAGCGATAGCAGTACCACCGATTCGCGGGCGCCACTTGCGCCCACGGTGCAGAGCCAGACGACCTTAGACAACACCCCGCAGATCACCGGCGCCACCGGCACCGGCGCGGCCCTAAACGCCGGCGAGACGCTCCTGGTAACAGTAAATGGTGCGACCTACTCGGTGGTACCGGATGCTGCGGGCGACTGGTCGTTCGACACCGGTGTGGATGTGCCGGTCAACGGCACCCTCGGCAGTTTTGATGCGGGTGTATTGTATCCGGTGACAGCGACGATAAGTGACGCCGCCGGTAACACGGTCGATGACGCTACGACGGACGAATTGGCCATTGGTGTTGACAGCGATGGCGACGGCATTGCCAGTAGCGTGGAGACGGCGCAGGGCACGGATCCGAACGATCCTGACTCGGACAACGACGGGCTTAGCGATGGTGATGAACTGGGCCCGAACGGAATCCGCGATGCTGGCGAGACTGATGCGCTGGATGCCGACAGCGACGATGACGGGTTGGCCGATGGCACCGAAGTGAACGGTAGTGGCCTACTGGATGAGTACGGTCCCACTGATCCGCTGGATGCCGACAGCGATGACGATGGTATCGGCGATGGCGTTGAGGCGGGTGCATCGACTGGCGCGGTTCCGGCTGGCACTTCTGATGGGAATGGCACGCCGTACGCGGGCACAGCGGCCGGCTTTGTCGGCGACGCAGATCCCGCGACGAGCACCGATCCGCTGGATGCGGACAGCGACGATGACGGCCTGGACGATGGCGTCGAGGACGCGGACGCGGACGGCGCCACCATCAATGCCCTGGGCGGCACCGGAAGCGGCGGCGCGGGCGAGACTAGTCCCAACAATCCGGACACCGATGGTGACGGGCTGAGCGATGGCGATGAAACCAATGCCACCGGCCCGCTAAGTGGCGGCGCCAGCACCAACCCGCTAGATGCGGACACCGATGACGGCGGCACCCGCGACGGCACCGAGGTGCTCGCCGATAGCACCAATCCCAGCGCGGGCAACGGCGGCGATGACATGGGTGATGACAGCGACGGCGATGGCCTCAGCGACGCGCAGGAAGCGATCATTGGCACTGACCCGATTGACCCGGATACAGACAACGATGGTATCGACGATGGTGCCGAAACAGGCCATGACGGTGTGGTGGATGGCAGCGATACCGATCCGCTGGATAGCGATAGCGACGATGATGGGTTGAGCGATGGTGCCGAGACGTTGGGCCCGGACGAACTCCCCGGCAGCGGCGATGAAACGGATCCCCTAAACGCCGACAGCGATGGCGATGGCTTGGCCGATGGCACCGAATCCGGCGTCGATGCGCCGGTTCCGGGCGGCATCAGCGACGGCGCGGGCATCGCCTACTCGGGCACTGATGCCGGTGCACCTGGCTACGTGCCCGATGCCGACCCGGGCACCACCACCGATCCTACGGATGCAGACTCCGACGACGATGGCCTGATCGACGGCGTGGAAGACAGCAACGGCGACGGCGCAAGCATCAATACGGTGGGCGACACCGGCAGCAGCGGCAGCGGTGAAACCGATCCGAACAATCCAGATACCGACGGCGATCATTTGATTGATGGCGATGAGAGGGCTGGCAGCGGTCCGCTAACTGGAATGGGTGCCACCGATCCGCTCGACACGGATACCGACGATGGGGGCATCGACGATGGTGTCGAGGCGATGGTGGCCGCGACTAATCCCACCGCAGGTAACGCCGGCGATGACAGCGGCACCGACAGCGATGGCGATGGGCTGGATGATGCGTTGGAACTGAGCCTTGGCACGGACCCTGATGATGCGGACAGCGACAACGACGGCATCGATGATGGCGCTGAGCTGGGCGGCGACGGAGTACGGGACAGTCAGGACACCGATCCGTTGGATGCCGATACCGACGACGACGGGTTGGCTGACGGTGATGAGCGCCTGGGCAGCGATGGGCTGACCAACACTGGCGATGAGACCGATCCCTTATTGCCGGACAGCGATCACGATGGCGTGAGTGATGGCACCGAGATCGGGGTGCAGGCTCCGGTGGTCAGCGGCACCTCCGATGGCGCCTCACCGGTGCCGTTTGCCGGCACCGATACCGGCTCGCCCAACTACCTGCCCGACGCCGACCCGGCCACCACCACCGATCCCAACGATCCGGACAGTGACGACGATGCGCTGACCGATGGGTTTGAAGACGCCAATGCAAACGGCGCGGTCGATGGCAGCGGTGTGATCGCCGGCACCGGCACCACCAGCACGGCCGGTGATGAGACCGACCCGAACAACCCTGACACCGATGGCGACGGGCTATTGGACGGCAACGAGGTGAGCGCCACCGGCCCCTTGTCCGGCGCGGCGAGTACCGATCCGCTGGACAGCGACACGGACAACGATGAACTGAACGACGGGGACGAAGTGCTGGGCACCGGTGCACTGGCGGGGATTGGCGTTACCGATCCGAACAATCCCGACACCGATGGCGGCGGCACCAATGACGGCACCGAACTCAGCCTTGGTCTGAACCCCACCGTCGGCAACAGCGCCGACGACGTGTTGGACGATGACATGGACGGCACCGGCGACGATATCGACGCGGATCCTGCCGATCCCTGCGTGCCAGATGCCTATGTGGCAGCGTGCGATAGCGATATGGACGGCATTACCGACGGCGAGGAAAACGACGCGGGCACTGATCCGGACAATCCGGATACCGACGGTGACGGGCTGTCCGACGGTGATGAGTTTGGTATGCCGGCCGGCGGCGGGGCACAGGACACGGACAATGACGGTGTGCCCGACGCGGCGGATGCTGATTCGGACAACGATGGCATCCCCGACGCCCAAGAAGCCGGTGATCCGATGGCGCCGCGCGATTCCGATGAGGACGGTACGCCGGACTATCAGGATCTGGATTCGGACGCGGACGGCATTCCTGATGCCGTCGAGGGCGGCGGCGACAACGACATGGATGGACGCTCGAATGCCACCGACCCGGATGCCGATGACGATGGTATTCCCGATGTCGTGGAAGACCGCACGGCCACCGGCACAGATACCGACGGCGATGGCTTGGATGATGCGTGGGATGTCGACGCCACCGGTGGTGAGGATGCCAACAACGATGGCGTGGACGACGCCCTCGACCCGACCGACACCGATACCGACAGCCTGCCGGACTACCTGGACATCGATGCGGATGACGACGGTATTGAAGATGCCATTGAGGCCGATACCTCAGGCATGGACAGCGATGGCGACGGGCTGGACGACAGCTACGATCCGCAGAGCACCGGTGGCGTTGATAACAATGGCGACGGCGTTGACGATGCAGTGCAGCCCACCAACACCGATGCTGATAGCGCGCCGGACTATGTTGATCTGGACGCCGATAACGATGGTGTTAACGATGTGCTCGAAGCGGGCCTGAGCGATGCCGACGATGATGGTCTGTCCGATGGGGGCGCACTGGTTGCGACCCCGCCCGACACCGACAACGATGGCGCGGCGGACTATCGGGATCTGGACAGCAACAACGACGGTGAGTTCGATGCGGCGACTGGCAAAGGTGCGGCGCTAGATGCGAACGGCGATGGCGTGCTGGACGATATCACCGACGCCGACAACGACGGCATTGCGGATCCTAACGACGCCGCCGTCGGCATCTTCGGCACCAGCAACGACACCGACAATGATGGGATCGCCGACGCCGGTGATCTGGACGATGATAACGACGGCATTGTGGATACGGCCGAAGGTGACGGCGCCATCGATACCGATGGTGACGGCGTGCCGGATTCACTGGACAGCGATTCGGACAACGATGGTGTGCCGGATGTCATCGAGGCGAGCACACAGGGGGCCGATGTGGACAACGACGGTGTGGTGGATAACTTTGTAGATGCCAACAACGATGGTTTGCACGATGGCATTGATGCGGGCATGACACCGGTCGATACCGATGGTGACAACACACCAGACTTCCAGGATCTGGACGCCGACGGTGATGGTCTGTTCGATCTGCGCGAAGCGGGCGTGCCCGCGGCGCTGGACAGCAACGGCGACGGAATTATCGATGCGTCCACCGGCAACGATATGGACGGCGATGGGTTGGACGATGCCGTGGACGGTGTGATCGCGGGCGCGTTGGCAGGCGCCCCGGCGCTCGTGCCGGATACCGACAACGACGGTGCCAGCGACTATCGCGACCTGGACAGCGACGGCGACGGGTTTACGGACGCGCAGGAAGACGGTGATTTCGACAACGACAATGTAGGCGATCAGCTGCAGCCAACCGGCGGTGAACTGGAGACGGCCGTGACGGGTGCGGGTGCCATGGGATGGCTGAGCCTGGCCTGGTTGCTGGGGTTGTTGAGCTGGCGCTATCGTGCAGTTCGTCAACCACCCACGGCAGCGTGCTCGCGCGGGTTACGCGTGCTGGCCGTGTCGGGCGTCATGAGCACGATGTTTATCGGGATGCCGCCGCCCGCCGCAGCGGCCGATCCGCAGGCACTGTGCGGCATAGGCCATAATCAGGGCTATGGCGCCAAAGCGAGCGACGCGATCGCGGGCACCTCGCCTAACGCAGCCATCCAGAACTTTCGACGCTGCTTTTACGGTGGACTGAACTTGGGCATTACCCACGTGGACCCTGAAGGCTCCAGCAACGGTTGGTCCACCGACGACAATAGCTCTACGGGTTTTGGAATTAGTGCAGGCTATCATTTTCGCCCGCGCTGGTTTGCCGAACTCAGCTGGGTAGACGCCGGGCAGGCCGGGCTGGCCAATGCGAATCCGGCGCTGGATGCGCTCGCTCCTGATGCGGCCATCGACTACAGCGTCCCGACGCTGATGGCGGGCTATTATCTGCTCGACAACAACCGCCCGCTTAACGTTTATGCCAAGTTGGGCGTCTCTGTGATTACCAATGCCAGCAACAGCGATCTGGTCGGTTTCGAACGGCAAAGCAGCGTGCAGTTCGCTGGGGGTATCGGGGCGTCGTGGCGGCTTGATCAGTCGCCGTGGTTTGTTCGCACCGAGTTCACTAGCTACGATCGCGACGCCAATATGTGGAGTCTAATGGGCGGCCGTTACTTTGGCGGTCGGGACAATGTACAAAGTGGGCCACAGGCGCAGTACGATGACGACGGCGACGGCGTGAGTAATATCCGCGACTTCTGTCCGGGCACGGACGCCGGCGATCAAGTGGATGCCAAGGGCTGTCTGGTGCTGCCATCGGAAGTGCTTGTTGCGAGCCCGCCGGAGAACGCGCAGCGCAACGTCGTGGACGCGCCGGCCCGGCCGAACCCGGCGACAGCCGCGTCCGATGCCGATGCGGACCGTGACAAGGTGCTGCTGGCGAACGACCGCTGTCCGAGTACGCCGTTTGGCGTGCTGGTGGATGTAAGTGGTTGTGCGATCAAGCAGGTGTTTACCTTACGCCCGATGTTTGACACTCGCAGCACACGACTATCTGATGCGGATAAACAAAAGATGGCAGAGATTGCCGGGAAGATGCGCTATTCGCGCAATCTGCACATTCAGGTGGAAGGGCATACGGACAACGTGCGTATCGCCCCGCGTAACCGGCACGAGTTTGCCAACAATCAAGTGCTGTCTCTGGCGCGTGCCCGTGCGGTGGCCGAGTACCTGCAGGGGTTGCTGAAGGTGCAGCCCGACCGGGTGCAAATCTCAGGCCGCGGCCCGAATCAGCCGGTGGCGAGCAATCGCACAGCTGCCGGCCGCGCCCAGAACCGCCGGGTGGAGGTTCGAGTCGCCGGCCAGCCGATGGCCGCAGAGGCGTCTACTGAAAATATTGCATCAAAAACGGATTAATCATCCGATCATCCGGATCGGTGCGGTAGCGAATCTCGCGGAAAAAGTCCAGCCGGTCCGCGAA
Source organism: uncultured Gammaproteobacteria bacterium (assembly GCA_965369325.1). Taxonomy (GTDB): domain Bacteria; phylum Pseudomonadota; class Gammaproteobacteria; order Steroidobacterales; family JBCBZW01; genus CBDUQI01. The sequence continues at coordinate 14,299 of CBDUQI010000022.1, read as the reverse complement.
CGCCGCCTGCACCTGCTCGGGCGTGGCACCGCGACTGTGATTGAACATCGGGCGCCCGCCGTGCTCGGCGGCGAATTCGCTCAGATCAATGAGATAATCGCCCCACTGACGCTCCGGGGTGCTGAGCACACTGAGGGCGAAAGCCGAAGTGTCGAAGCAGGGCGAGAGCATGGCGCTGGTGTCCTGGTTCAGGCGCACGCCCACCGCCGGCATGTCGCAGCGAAACCTGTGCACCGCATAAAACTCTTTGCAGAAAGCGCGGTACTCGCTTAGCACGTGGCCGAAATTGGCGGCCGGGAACACCCAGGTGCAATGACTGAAGCTGCCCCAGTCGTTCAGGGCACGCACGCGGCCGGACTGCTCAATCGAATTGTTGCCCGCGTGCGTGAGTTTGTTGTTCATCAACGCGTGGGTGGCCTCGTTAAAGCCGTCGATCAGCGAGTAGCGCATCTGCCGGATAGGCACTTTAGCCACGGAGCGGGCTACCCACGGCAACGCCGCATTCTCGATCCACTCTTTGAGCTTCCACGGCCCCTTGCGCGGGCTTTGTAGGGTGTCGTCATCGTTGCGCCGTAACTCAACATACACGCGGTCTCGGAACGGCAGCATGTAGAACTTTAATCCAGCGTCGGAGTTGGCTAGACGCGGCGCCATATCAGCGAATTTACTGATCCGCATCTTGGTGTAATAGGCCGTGAAGGCACGAATCGGCCTTACTTTAAGGGTGATCTCGTAGATGACGCCCAGCATCCCATAGCTCATCCGGTAGGCGGCCATCATCGGGTGGGTAGCGCTGACCACGATGGGTGCGCCGCGCGGGGATATCAACTTAAGCTGCAGTACCTGTGAGGCCAGCATACCCACGCCCGGCTCGGTGCCGGGCCCGAAGCAACCGCTGCTGATTGCACCGCCCACAGTGCGGTCGGAGAAGTCGTAGCTGGCCGCCAGCTCCAGCCCTTCCGCGGCCAGCGCCTGAGCTAGCACATGCAGGGTGACGCCAGCCTGCACGGTAACGCTGGTGCGCCCGATCTGCAGGATTTTGTTCATGCCGGTCATATCCAGCAGGGTGCCACCCTCGGCGGCTGCGCAATTGGTGCCGGCCGAGTTTAGTCCCATGGGGCGAATTGGTTTGGGCGTGTGAGTAGACGGGTCGAGCGCAGAGGCGATGTTCTCTGCCGTTTCAGGTCGGTAGGTTTTTTCAGGGCGAAAGTGCAGGCGAGGCGCAGAAACAGCTCGGGTACCGTTGGCGTGCATGTGTCTTCTCCAGACGTTGGGAGGCAGCGCTACGGAATACGAAGGTATCGAATGCGGTCACAGGCGAGGAGGCACCTCGGGTACCTTTTCGCTGGTAGCTCCGCCGTCATAGGACATCCCGTAGACCGGTAGCTTTGTGTCCCCAGCTTTCACTGGGTTTACCTTTGTCAGCTGACATTGATAGTAACCCAAAGCTGGGTGGGTGCGAGCCAGATCACGAAAAAAATTATGACAAGGATGAGGGGGATCGCTGGCGGATGGCGCTTTAGTAGATAAGGCGCGTTAATCCGTACCCCTCGGACGGCAAGCCGAGCGCAGCGGCTCAAAGGAAGAGCCAGGCAAGCGACACGCACGATCTCCCCTCCTGCGTGCTGCTTAGCCCCAAGGCCATAGGCCTGCTCGCCGGTCTACCAGCAGCAGCAGCTGTCCGCGGTGAATAACGCGCTGGAAAGAGCGGGCGGCCCGGACGGCGCTGAGGACAAGCACTCCCCCCCTGACGTGCTATCCCCATCTCCCCCCAGGATCCTCAGATGCTGCCGGGTCGTCTGCTCACCTTTACCCCAAAATCCCAGCCGTTTCTGCTTGCCCGGCCCATTATCCGCCCGGATTCGACAGCATCGGTGTCGGCCGGCTGCGAACGCCGCATTTTTTTAGCTAATTTCTTGACAGTGCCGTGCCGGAAACTCAGAATGAGCGCCCCTTCGGGTCCGTCCGGGCCGGGGGCTGTGTGGCTATGTAGCTCAGCTGGTTAGAGCGCGGCACTCATAATGCTGAGGTCGGTGGTTCGAGTCCACCCATAGCCACCAACTTCTTAAGCGCCGGCCTGGTCGGGCCGCGTTCAGGCATCAAATGGATTAGTAATTTTCAACCCGCTGTCTGCGAAATCTTTCACGTTTCGCGTTGCGATTGCCATGCGGTGAGCTAGCGCGGTTGCTGCGATTTGTCCGTCAAGGGCACTAATGGGTTTGCCCATTTTTTGTCGCGCTGCCATCAACCTGCCGTAGTGTCGGGCGACATCCTCATCGAATACAAGTAAACGCGTATCAAAAGCTTCGCGTAACAAGCGTTCAAAGCCAGCCTCCAGGCTTCGCCGTCGTTGACCTGCGGGTAATGCTTCCAGGACATACATAATTTCCCCAACTGTCACTGTGCTGACAAAAAGTTCTGAGGCATCCTGATGGTTGAGCCAGTCCAAAACAGACGTGCTGGGTTTTGGCCGCATCATCTCAGAGATGATATTGGTGTCGAGAATCATCACCTGTCCAGAGCAGTGGGTTCATGGGGCTGCTCCTTGCGAAGGTCTAATTCGACGCCATTGCGCGGGCCAAATATCTGCGCGGCGAGATCACCCAGGCGATCAGGTGCGCGTGCCGCGCGGCGCAGGATTTGTCGAACCTCTTCCTCCATGGAAATACCTCTTCGAGCGGCTCGCACCCGCAGGCGTGCGATCGTTTCGTCGTCAATTTTTCGAACACTCAGATTCGCCATACTGTTCGTCCGGAGTTTGATAGCACATGGTGGCAATGCTAGCATATGACTGCAGTTTCAATCCATATCGGAAAATAGGCGAACTCTCACAAGTTTGCTGACATCGCCCAGATCATACGGCCATGAAGCTGACCTGCCAGAGTTGGTCATCGACTTCGCGCAGACCTACCTTTTGGCCCGCGAACACCACACACTCAAATTGATCCGCACCCAGTGGACGCCATGTTGGACGGACTGAGGTAGCAACCGTACTTGGCGTACTTATGTTGTCCGAAACCGACGGTATGTCCGTCCTTACTTGGTGACACGCTGAGGCCTTGGCAAGGTGGTGCGTAAATGCGTCCATCGAGCTTCCCACGGCGTAAAAATACTACCAACTGGGAGGTGGACTATGACTTATTTAGCTCAAGCCGTTCGTAAAAGCCTACGACCGCAATCGCCCATACCGGCGCTCACTATGTTGCTATGCACCAGCGGAGCGTTGGCTACAGGACCTCTCGCCCACGCGGGTGGCTTTGCGATTCCCGAAGTGCAACTGGGCGACCTGCTGCCGAACAACGGTGGTACCGGCAGCGCCGGATTTGTGATCCGGGGCGCTGGGACATTCGATCGCATTGCGGCCAAGCGCATCGGCGATGTTAACGCAGATGGTGTCGATGACGTCGGCATCGAACAAGGGCTCGGAAGCCCGATATACATCGTCTATGGCCGCGAGGGCGGCGTGGGTGCCGAAATCGATCTGGCGAGTCTTGGTAACGACGGCCTTGCGGTGGAAGGTGTTCACGCTTTGGCTAACGGTCGCGGTGACGTAAACAACGATGGCATTGATGACATCGTTGTTGGGAGCTCCAGCACCGCACAGGTATTTGTGATCTATGGTCGCGCTGACCTACCGGCCACCTTTGATGCTGCCTCGCTGGAGGCGATGAACGGAGGCACGGGCATCGATGGCTTCGTGCTGAACGGATCTGCGATTGAGAGCAATGCCGGTGGCAGCGTAGCGATTGGCGCGGACATCAATGGAGACGATATAGACGATCTAATCCTCGGCGAAAGCAATTACGGTTCTGGGTCCACATTCAGCGACGGTCAGGCCTATGTTGTCTTCGGGCGTACCCCCGAATCACAGTTTGGCGCAGAGTTTGATCTTTCGAATTTGCTTGTCGGCGGCGGGACACTGGGTTTCGCAATAAATTCTCCTGGCGAGGGCTCCGCTATCGGAACACATGTCGCTATGCTCGGCGACGTTAACGGCGACAGTCTGGGCGACCTGTTCGTCACCGGCATGACTCGCATGGAACTCGGCATTGTGGACGGGTTCGTGGTATGGGGCCGCACCACCGGTTTTTCTGAGCAACTGCCCTTGGGCACGCTTTCGGACGATGCCGGGTTCGCCATTAGCTTCGAATATGGTACCAGCGCGGACAATGTGACCGGTGCGGATGTCAATGGCGATGGGATTAATGACATCGTTCTGGACGTCGGAGGATATGGACGAGCGAACGAAGCCTACGTCGTGTTCGGGCGGGCAGCCGGCGATGAATTCCCGGCGCAGTTTCCGATCATGAGCCTGTTACCGGCGGCTGACGGGAACGGGACAAGAGGCTACATGTTAGCGCGCGATGAGGAGGATATCGACGCGGCATCGGCCGCGGGCGACGTTAACGGCGATGGCATCCAGGACCTTATCGTAGGCCTAGCGTCTGAGAACCGCGGATTCGTCTACCTTGGCAACGGATTGCAGGCTGACCCGGTGGTGGATGTGTCGGGGTTACTGCAGAGTCGCGGTGGTGATGGCAGCGAGGGTTTTGTGTTAAACGGCGTTGACCACGGTGATGACGCCGGTAGCTTTGTCGCGCCTGTTGGGGATGTGAACGGCGATGGTGTTGACGATGTTCTGATCAGTGCGTCAAGCGCAGATCCGTTCGCTCGCGAGAACGCCGGCGAAGCCTATGTGTACTTTGGGCTCGGCACCATCGATGCCGACGGTGATGGCGTGGGTGACAATTTTGACAATTGCCTGCTGGTCCCAAACAGCGGTCAGCAAGACGCAGATGCTGATCGCTATGGTAACGCCTGCGATGGCGACTTTGACCAAACCTGCACCACAGACTTTACCGATTTGCTTTACATGAAGAGTATCTTCTTCGAGTATGGCCTGTTCAGTGAAGACATGAACAGCGACGGTGTAATTGACTTCGAAGATCTTAACCTGCTCAAGGCCCAGCTGTTCTCCTCACCCGGCCCGAGTGCTACTGGCACGGTATGTGAGCCATAGATCGCAGGCGACACGCTCGCGGCGACGAGATCGTGGCCGCGAGCGTTGTTGTTGAAAATAGTACAGCGCGTACCTGGAGAGATGTGTGGCTGATCCAAAAATGCGCGAACTGCTACTTGCGCTGAACGCTAGGGCAAAAGCTAAGCTGGCGCTGTTGCCTACACCGATGCACAGGCTTAGAAATTTCGCCCAAGAACTAAACCTCTCCGAGCTATGGATAAAGCGCGATGACCTGACGGGCCTTGAGGGGGGAGGCAACAAGACTCGGAAACTGGAGTTTTTGGTCGGTGATGCGGTTGAGTCCGGTTGTGACATGTTGGTCACGGCCGGTGCGATTCAATCAAACCATACACGGCAAACAGCGGCGGCGGCGGCGAAGTGTAATCTCAAGTGCGCCTTGCTTCATTTCGGTTGGACAAAAGATGCGGGCCCCTTGTATCGGCAGTCGGGCAATATTCTTCTCAGCAGCCTAATGGGTGCCGATTTGTATCTGGATGAGACGGAGCGACCAATAGAAGACCAAAGCCCGTTGCTTGGATTTGTCGAACAACTAAAGATTGCCGGCCACAAGCCTTATCTCATTCCGGGTGGTGCCTCTGAGCACAGGCTTGGCGGTCTGGGTTATATCGCTTGCGCGGCCGAAGTTGTGAGGCAGAGTGCAGAACAAGGCATTCAGTTTGACTATGTCGTCCATTGTACCGGCAGTAGCAGCACACAAGCTGGCCTTGTCGCCGGGTTCACTTTTTTAAACGAAGATATCAATGTTATTGGGATCGCCGACGATAATGAAACCGAGATAAAGCGCGGCCGGGTCCTTGAACTTGCAAATGGCACGCTTGACGAGCTGGAGTTGTCTGCGCGTGTTTTGCCGACCGACGTCGAAGTTATATCGGTGGATCAAAGCGACTACGGAATGGCCGAGCCAGAAACGCTCGATGTTATTCGATTGCTTGCTCGTCGTGAGGGACTCGTCGCTGACCCTGTCTACGAAGGCAAAGCACTGCGAGGGTTGCAACAGTTATCGGCGCAGGGCCGATTTGAATCTGACAGTAAGGTTTTGCTCATGCATTTGGGGGGCGCTCCAGCAGTACACGCCTATGCAAATCAATTCGGGGAACCGCGCTTGTCGCAAATCTAAAAACGTCGCAAGCCGATCGCCACGGGAGCAGGCCGCTGGCGGCCTGCTCCCTTACTGGCTAATAGGCTCGCAACCCTATAGGGCATCCACCACTTGTGCAGGCGCGATCTGATGATCACGCAAGCGTTCGTCCAGCAACACGATTTGCAGCGTCTTTAGAAACTCAATCAGGTCGGCTTGGGCGCTTTCGGGCAACTCCTGGTAGGCCTGACGGGCGGGCTCACCCTCGCCGCCATGCAACATGATCGCTTCGGTCAACGTACTGGCGCGACCATCGTGCATCCAGGGGCCGGTGCTGTTCACGCCCCATAGCGGTAACGTCATAAAGTGCTGGGTGCTGGCCCGTTCGTTCTGCAACAGCGGCTCGGCCAGTTGTGCGCCCATATCGTGGCGCTTCAGATCCGAAAACAAACGAATGATCGCGGTGCCATCATCCAATCCCCTGAGGGTGGGGGCGAATCCATCGCGGGTAAGATCCAACTCAGCGGCCACCTCAGAATCTGGCGCGCGTTCACGAAACACCGGATCGTCGATGATCATGCTGGGAATGTGACATCCCTCGCATTGCGCATGTGAGAATGCGGTACGTCCGCGTAGTGCCGCCGCTAATTCCGCTGGCGTATCCGGAACTACGGTGGTCGGGATTGGCAGTGCCGCCTGGAACAGTGCGGTCGCGGTGACGTCGCCCACGGTCAACTCCCGCTCCACGCCGTCGCCATCGCCATCCGCCTCAAAGCGCTCCTCCGCCTCGATACCAAAATGCTGCTCCATTGCATCAACGGTAAAATCGCGCAGGCTCAGCGTTGTACCAATGGAGTTAAACGGGCGAATTTGCAGGTCGGGCGAAATGCCTTCAATCGCAGCGGTATCCAAGGTGCCATCCGTCATCGCCGTGATCTGGCCAAAGCTCACGCCCTTCGCGCTAAGGGGCAGGGTGACCGGTTGCCCGCTGTCGGCCGCCTGCGCGGCGGCCTCATCGGCCGTAGCTTGAATTTCGGCGGTCATCTCCTCAGCCAGACGTTGTTTTGCACCGCCTCCAAACACGCTCTGGCTATTTTTCACATTAAGCCCCTCGAAGGAGGGCGCGTCGACGTTATCCGGGCGGTTAAAGGCAGGAAAAATCGCGGCTGTGTTGTCGCCGGCACCCCCGGCAAACGGTTTGCCGTGGCAGGCGGTGCATGCCACCGAATCTGGCCCGCTGATGCGATTGAAACCTGCAACCTCACCCACCGCGTTAATGCCCAGGCGCGCCGGATCCCCTAGTCCGTCCAGCACATTGAAGTCCACTGTGAACTTCTGGCGCCCGTGCGCAATGATCTGTGCTAGTGACAACTCACCGTCGTCGATTTGTGACTGCTCGATGTGACGGTGGTTAGGCCCCTCCCCAACCTGGCCGACGCCCTGGCCAAAAGCGCCAGTGGCGCTAAATGGCAGCAGCGCGGCAATCAACGCCGCTTTACCTGATAAATGGACTCGTTTCATCTCAAACTCCCTGACAAATAGATAGGTATGCGACACGAAAACCGGAACGTCCGACTTTAATTGCCGCCCACTTAAGCTCTTATTTTTATAGGAATTAATCGAAACGCGCGGAGTTGGCGGCCCGTCCAGGCAGGCCAACTCTGCGGGGGCAATACCTGGCCAGGTATTGCCCCCGCAGCCAGTATAGAATAAGACGGAGTCAAAATGTTATGTAAAGTAATATTTCCCAGGTGAAGCCCTAAACTGATCTAACGAGTGTGATCAGGGGCGCCATAAATGACGATACCGCGGTGTCCGGGGCCGCCTGGATGAGGGCGTAACCGAAGGCTCCGCTGGTGAAGAAGAGGCGACTGGCACAACTGGCAACGGAACGCGTACGCACACGAATTCGCAGCGGTCGTGGCGACGGTGTCAGCCGTGTGCTCGGGGCGTGGCAGTAACGCCGGTTTCGTGGCGCGGGAACCCTTCAGCATCGATCGTCTCAAGATAAGCATGCCAGGCTGCGTGCCCGATCACCGGGAGGATAATCACCAGCCCCGCAAAGGCGGTAGCGACGCCGAGCAGCACGCCCCCGACGATCAATGCGAGCCAGATCATCATGACCAACCGGTTGCGCAGCACGGCGTTGATGGAGGTCACGACGGCTGTCACAGCATCTACCTTGCGATGCACGATCATGGGCAGCGCGAACGCACTGGCCGAGAAGGTGATGGTGGCGAAGATGGCGCCGACGGTTGTGCCGAGCGTCAGGTAGGTGGCGAGATCGGCAAGTTCAACATTGCCGTTTGCGGGAAAGAACACGCTCACTAACGCGCCGGCGCGCGCCCAGACCAGAAAGATGATCATCAGCACTAGCGCGAAGACCATCTCGTTGCCGATATGGCGGCGGAAGCCCGCCCGCAATGCCCGACGCAGCGAGGGAGTTTGATCGCGCTCGAGTTGGGCACTTATGGCATACAGACCAATGCATGTCAGTGGCGCCAGAAAGATAAAGCCGCCCAGCATCGCGAACATGAACCAGTAGCTGCCGTAACGCCATGCCAACCCGCACACCAGCGCAATGGTCGCGGCCATGAACAGCCCGTAGCTGAGACTCTGTGGCGCGGCGCGGCGAAAATCATGAAAGCCCAGCCGCAGCCAGCGAAACGGCGCGCCGAGCGCCAGTTCTCGGCACGGTGCGGCGAACGGCAGCCCGGACAACTCGCCCTGCCCAGTCCGCTCGCCAGCCTGCTTCGCTCGATGTGATTCCGCGCTCATGTCCCCTCGCGTGGACGTGCCCTTCCTCGCATACCATAAGCAGGGCCAACGCGGAGCGGTATAGTGGTTTTCCGTAGTGCCTCAGTTAGTGATAGGGCCAGCCGGACACCCGCGGCAATCGTCTTTTTCGAAAACGTTCGCGAAGCCGGCGTGGGGCGGCAAACGGGTACTCAAAAGCTCGTGTCTACCGGCACGGAATCCGCACCGAATTGTCCAGGTCGAAGTTCATCTTCAACCAATCGTAATCCAGCGCATTGATTACCGGGCAGAAGACGTTGGTGCTGCCCTGGTACTCCACCCCAAACACCGCCTTGCCGGCGTCGACAAACGGCTGCAGCGTTTCGCATTCGTTGAACTGAAAACACTGCTCGTTCAGCGCCCAGTCGAAATCATCGACCAGTTGCGGAACCTGCGCAAGATCGTTCTTCAACCCCACCGACAGCCCGCGTGCGTGCGCCTCATCCGCCCACCAGCGGTTGTAGGTCAACTGGTCTGCCGGGGTGAGCGGGAATCCGCTGTTGTTGTCCCACCCATCGACGTTGTCCGGCTCGACCCCGTCGCAACCCTGCGCCACCGCGCGGTCCAACCGCGCCTGCATGATCGGGCCCAAAACATCCAGCCGGCGAATGTCCAGCCAGCGCTCGTCGGCAAACTGATCAAGCGTGTTGCCTTTGACGGCTTCCGGAAACTCCCCCGCATCCGCGCGAAAGTCTTCCCACGTGCCTGCGCTCATGTAACAGATCACGATGCGGCCCGCGGCCTGCAGTTGCTCGATGGTGGACGGCGCACCGGGCGGAGCGAAGCGGTCGACATCAAGATCGATGTCGTACATCGTCACGTCGTAACTTTGGTCGATGGTGCCGACTAGCTGCCAGTGCCACGAGGTGCCGGGACTGGGTTGCCACCACGTGGCGACGTCGGCACCTGGCCCCGGCGCTTGGAAGAACAAGCCCTTCATGATGGCAAGATCGTTAAAGTTAACGTCTCCGTCACCGTCTAAATCGGCGTTGGGTTCGCTTGAAAAAAAAGCCGCCTTGAGTATCGACAAGTCGGAGAAATTGACAACCAGATCATTATCGAGATCCGGATCGCAGGCGTTGCCAAAGCCGTCGACATCGGTGTCGCGCTGGTCGGCATTGGCGACCAGCAGGCAGTTGTCCTGGGTGTCGTCGATGCTGTCCTGATCGGTATCAGCCGCCTGGGCAACGGGGCTGGCCATCAGCAGACTTGCGCTCAGCACGCCGGCCGTCAGCGAAAAACAGGATAGCGCGTGAATCGAGCGCTGCGCGATCAGGTTCATGTGTTTAGCTTTCATGCGTCCGTATAGCATGCAGGCGCTGGCGTGCCAACGTGTGTCCGCTGGACGACATCGCACGCACATATCCGCGCGAGCGAGGCCTGCCCTTAGCCGGCCGCCGCACGTTGTGCGTCGCGGATCTCCCGGCGAACCTGCGCGAGTTGCGCCTCCTGCTCCTCGCTGAGGATGTTGTGAGCCAGCGCCTGACACACCTCCTCCGATCGCTCATTCAGCAGCTTATCGAACTGCTCCTGCGTCAGTTTTGAATTCTCAGCAATGAGGCAACGCACGCGCCGGTTGTCGCCGTTCATCAGCTGCTCGATATCGCCAGGCTTGAGTGGCTCGCGGTGTAGCAGGTACTCGGGCACGCCGGGCTGCTCAGTGGCCAGCAAGCGCTCGACTCGGGACCGATTCAGCTTCGCCTCACTGGCCACGTGCCGAAGCACCTGCGCATCGCCGCCATCGAGCAGAATGTCGAACAGTTCGTTCGAGAGCTTCGGGCTGTACGCCAGGTAGCTGTTGACCTCGGTGCAATGAAGCATCGCCAGTCGCAGCGCATGCTGTTGAGTTAATTTGTTGGATGCGGCTGCCTCCCGCACACCTGTGCTTTCGTCGCGCACCCCGCGCTCCAGTAGCGCGATGTCGTTGGTGCGGCGTATGACATTGCGACGAACCCCGTAATCGTCGCTGTCGAACAGACGGCGGGCGATAGGGGTTCTCAATGATCGATTGCCCGACAACGCACTGAGCACTTGAGGGTCGTCATCTTGCGAAAGCGACTCCTGAAGGTCATTGTCTGTTGCTGCGCTGGCGGCGATTGCGCGGATGCGGCCCGCCGGGTCGCCGGCGATTCGCCGGAACAGCGCTTCGGCCTGGTCATTCTTGTCTACGAGCCAGCTGGCGGCCCGCATCGCGGTGCAGCGCACGTCCTCATCGGCATCATCAAACAGCAGCTCAACGACGGCCATTCGCGCCTTGTCGTTTCTTGCGACGCCTACCCGGACAGCGGCTTGGCTATCGCTCGCAAGTGCGCGCAACACCTTCTGGGGCGTTTTGATGTTTCGCGCGACGGTTTCGCGTACATCGGTAACCTTGTCCTGGGACAGATCCTCCAGTAGCGATGCACTCCGGGCTTCCTTCGCCATCTTGATGCGGTCCCGCCTGGGTCCGCGATCGCGCATCACCTCGCGGGACGAGGCGCGATCGCGCTTGCTGTTCCCGCCCTTTGAGCCCGCACGGGGCTTGCCGGATGAGGCGGGGTAGGAAGGATGCTGCACGGCTGCGGCGCGCACCGTGGCCACCTTGTCTTCGCCGAGCAGCTGGAGCACGTCCGCGGGGCAACGCGGGTTCTTCGCGATGAGCTCGCGAGTCTTCTTGTTGTTGTCACGAGCTAGCATTTCGAACATGTAGCGGGTGAGGTCTTTGCGCGAGGCCAGCGAGTTTCTCAGCAGCACGTCCGGATCATGGACGAGCCGCTGCAGCAACGGCACGGAGGCCTTCGCATCCCTCACACTGCGGCGTTTGTTCTGTTTGTCGTTCGATTGGAGATAGAAGTTGACCACGTGCCCGGGGGTGCCGTCGTAGCGCGCCCAGTCGTTCAACAGCCAGTCTTTGATCGGTTCACTCGGCACTGCTGCCGGACTCTCCAACAACGCCAGCGCAAACTTCGGGTTCTGCGCTAGATCCCCGTAACAGTAGTAGCCGTACTGGGCGTAGAGCGACTCAGGACAATTCGGGTGACGCGCCGCAAGGCGTGCCACGAAGGTGTGGCGGCTGCTGGTCGAGCGTTGCAGGCCACGCAGCTTGGTGCCGGAGGTGCTCGGATCGAACGCGGTGGCCAGATGATCCTCCCAGCGCGGTTCAGGTTTCTTTCCCTTTTTGGCCGTCGCGGGTTGTTCCTGCGTTGCTAGCTCGATCAGCCTCGCCCACACGGATATGCTGCTCGTACTGTTGGCCAGGATGTACCGCAACGCCCGCGGGCCACTCTCGGCCAATGCCAGTTGAACCGACTCCGGCGTCGCGGCATTCCAGGCCAGCGCCTGCCGTACCGCTGCATTTGCATTGGCGGCGATCTTCTCCAGCAAGGCGGTCGGCGTTGCTGTGTTGAATGCGACGGCCTCCGCAAGCCAATGTGTCTCCTCGGCTGCCAGAGACTCCAGGAGCGGCACGCTGGCATTGGGGTGCAGGCCGCAACCGTAGCGTATGTGCGTGCTGGCGCTGGCGGCGATGGCGTCGAGCCGCGCAGCGCTAGTGGCGGGGTCTCGAATCGATTCAATGATCTCAGTCTCGGTGAGCTCGCCGATCGGCTTATCGTCCTTGGTCAACTCGGCTGCCTTCGCCATCTCGGCCGTGTGCACCGTGGCTTCAGGACAATTCGGGTGCGCGAGCGCTGCCGCGCGCACGTCGGCATCCTCATCGTTGGTGAGTCGCTCGATCAGCTCCGGCGCAAGCGCGGGGTTGCCGGCTAGCGCCAGCCGAACAGATTTTGCGTTGTCACCGCAAAACACAGCGAGGTCTGACCGCTCGAAGTGAGTCCTACCGGCCAACGCCTTGCGAAGATGGCTGTTTTTGGAGGTGAGATGAGGGCGGAAGATGTCGTTGGGGATGGCGCCGATCGCCGCAACGTGACGGAAATCCGAGGCCGAGCCTTTCTCAAGATAATGCTGGACGCGGTAGAGCTCCGGATGGGTGTCGCAAACGCTGCTGCTGTACCCGTCGGCGTAGCCGCGCATGCCCTTATCACGGTAGTTGGCCGCGTTCTTCGCCCAGGTCTCGTCCTTGCTGTACTCGGCGAGGGACGGGTTGGCGGCGGCATCCTCTGGCAGCCAGGCATGCATGCGAGCCAGTGCCGGCGCGCCGAGGTTGGGGTGGCGCGCTACGGCGCGAGCGATCTCCATAGATTCCGGGCAGGCGCGCAGAGTTTCGCGCAGCCGCTTCTCATCGGTCGCCGGGTCCTGCACGGTGGCGAGCGCCTCCGCGCGATCCAGATCAGGTAGCTTTGGAGCAGCCAGTGCCTCCTCCAGGGCCGCTACGATCATATTTACCAATGTCGACACTTAAACTCTCCTTGTGCATCCGCATGGCTGCGGTATCAAATTCCTTTGTCAGGCTGCGTATCGATCGGCCAGCCGCGTCACGTGTCCGAATGGGAAGTCCTCGATGCCGCCCTCCGTCACCACCCACAACATCTCTTGCCTGGGCGCCTGCTCCGGCAGCTCGCCGTCGCCGTCGGTCAGGTAGACGATCAGCGCCTGTTCGCCCGGGGAAGAGCGCTTGGCGACGTCCTCGAAGAACGGACGAAAGTCGGTGCCGCCCCCGCCGATCGGGATCGGGATGTCCGACACCTCGCTGACGGACACGGGGCCGGTGATGTCGGCATCGACGAAATACAGGTCGATGTCGATGTTCTGGTACGCCTGCTTCACGCCGCGCACCTCGGCCAGAAATTCGCCCAGTTGAGAGTTGTCGACGGAGCCGCTGGTATCAATGGCCATGTAGATTTTCAGGCTCTCGCCCTGCAGGTCGTCCAGATACAGCCCCTGATGGATGAAGCGGCGGTCGAAGCCGCAAAAGTCGCTGGGCGTGCGTACCAGGAAGCGCCACAGTTGCACGCGCCAGTCGAGCTTATGACTGAGCACCGCCTCGATCTCCCGTTCCACGCCGGCAGGCCGATGGCCGCGGCCACCGGCGAGACGCGCGCTGGCCTCGGCCTTGCGAAATGCCGATCGCCAGTGATTGGTGACGCGGGCCGCCTCAGCTTTGGCACCCTCGGGCGAGGTGTTGTTCGCCGCCTGAGAGTCGCGTGCGGTTGAGTGGTGCGGCTCGCGCGCCGTTGAATAGCGCAGATCGCGCGTCGCCGGGTAGCGCTGGGCCAGGGCCTGACGCACGGCCGCCTTCTGCGCGTCGTCATCGGCCAGGACCGGACGCCCGTTGCGACTCGGTGTCGGCCTTGCGGCTAGGGCGGACGGCGCAGGTTGCCTTGTGTGTCCGGCGGATCTGGCGGCCATCGCCAACATTTTCGGATGCCGTTTCGGCAAGGCCCTCCGCCGCTCGTACACTTGCTCAACGCTGAGTTCGGCGTACTTCGGTTCCACCGCCGTTCCGG
>CBDUQI010000021.1:0-43494 GCA_965369325.1 uncultured Gammaproteobacteria bacterium | reverse complement strand
TTCCCGCCGGGCAAGCCACCGAAGACGCTGTCGGACAAGGTCTCGATATGCAAAGAAGTGTTCGACGATCTGTACGGCCGCGGGCAGTTCACGCCGCCCGCTGGCTACGCGCCGGAAGACATGTCGGGCCTGCTGGAGAAGCGGATTGCATACGCGCAGCGCACCGGCCGCCTGAAGAGCAGCTGATAGCGCGGGACTGATCAAGAAAATGAAGGTAAGAAGTAAACTGGCAGATGTTGATTTTCAGTTCGGTCACTTCGAATATAAGAAAGACCATCTAATCATCCACAGTGCGCCGGAACAATCGATGCAGAGCAAGGTCTACGTCAGCCCGAACGACGTGCTGTCGGCGTTCGCTACGGCCCTGCGTAACCCCCAGGTGTGGCTGTACTTCCTTGCCTTTCCGTTCTTTCTGTTTCGTTACCGCCGGCGCCGGGCTCAGAAGCGGGCACGGGAGCGCTGATATGCCCGACACCACTGACAACAAGTTGATTAAACCGCAGCGCCTGAGCGGTGCCCAGGCCATCGTTAGATCCCTGCGTGGGCACGGCGTGGATACTGTCTTCGCGTTGCCGGGCGGGCAGCTCGATCATCTGTTCGATGCCATGTATTCACAGCAGGACAAGTTGCGCCTGATCAGCTCACGCCACGAGCAGGGCGCCGCCTACATGGCGTACGGGTACGCCAAGTCCACCGGCCGCCCAGGGGTTTGCGCGGTGGTGCCCGGGCCGGGCCTGCTCAACGCCTCTGCAGCCCTTTGCACCGCCTGGGCGAATTACGCCCCTGTGTTGTGCATCTCCGGCCAGATCCCCTCTACGGCGATTGGTAAGGGCTACGGTGACCTGCACGAGCTTGACGATCAACTGGGTATGATCCGCCACATCACCAAGTGGGCCGAGCGTATCGAGCGGCCCGAGGATACGCCCGAAGTGATCGACGAGGCGTTCAGACAGCTCTCATCCGGCGCGCCGCGACCGGTCGAGGTTGAGATGCCGATGGATATTATGGGCCAGGAAGTTTCGCTTGGCCCGCTAGCTCACGCATCCGTCGCATCCGGCGCATCCGGCGCGCCCGCACCCGATCGTGAGGCGATCGCCCAGGCGGTGCGGATGCTGCGCGGTGCGCACAAACCACTGATCGTTGTCGGCTCCGGCGCGATCGGCGCTGCCGATATGGTGTGCCAGGTGGCTGAGGCGGTGCAGGCACCGGTGGTGGCTTGTAGAAGCGGCAAAGGCGTGCTGCCACACAGCCACTACCTGAGCGCGAATTTCCCGATGGGGCATGCACTGTGGGCTGAGGCGGATGTGGTGCTCGCGGTGGGCACGCGCCTGCACTGGCCACTGGTAATGTGGGGCAAAGACGAAGACCTGAAACTCATCCGGGTCGACATTGATCCGGCGCAGGTGGATCGGATATGCACGCCGGAACTGGGTATCACCGGTGATGCCGATGCAGTGCTCTCGGCCATGTCAGAACATCTTGCTGAGGACGGATTCCGCGCGCCATCACGTCGCGACGAGTTGCTTGCGCTGCGTACCTCCGTCGATGCCCGGATACGGGCCAAAGTCGCGCCACAGATGGCGTACCTGGACGTCATCCGCGCCGAGTTGCCCGACGACGGTATCTTCGTCGATGAGGTCACTCAGGTCGGCTTTGCGTCGTGGTATGGCTTTCCCGTCAATCAGCCGCGCCAGCACATCAGCGCGGGCTACATGGGAACGCTGGGCTACGGTTATGCAACAGCCCTCGGTGTGGTTGCCGCACATCCCAACAAACGCGTCATCCAGATCAGCGGCGACGGCGGCATCATGTTTACCATCCAGGAGCTGGCCACCGCCGTGCAATACCGCCTGCCACTGGTGAGCATCATTTTCAATGACAACCGCTACACCAATGTGCAGCGCCAGCAGAAAGAGTGGTTTGACGGCCGCGTCATCTGCTCGGACCTGCACAACCCGGATTTCGTGCGCATGGCCGAGAGCTTTGGTGCCGCCGGATTCTCTGCGCATGACCCGGAGTCGTTGCGAGGTGCCATCCAACGGGCGTTCGAGGAGCAGGGCCCGTCGATCATTGAGGTTACGGTTGATGAATTCTTCCCTGCGCCCTGGCCATTTCTGATGATGCCGCAAAATCGCAAGCACGTGTGTTCCTGATCCGGAGAAGTATGTGACAAGCCCGAAAGCAAATCCCGGCGTCCTGAGCATTGCGCCCTACGTGCAGGGTGAGTCTGGGATCGCGGGCATCGAGCAGCCGATCAAACTCTCCTCGAACGAGTCTTCTTACGGCCCCAGCGCCGCCGCCGTTGCCGCGTATAGTCATGCCGCTGCGGATATCTCCCGCTACCCCGATGGGTCGCAACGAGCTGTCCGGGAGGCCATTGCGCAGGTGCACGGGCTGGAGCCGGAGCGTATCGTTTGCGGCAACGGATCTGATGAGTTGATCCAGCTGATGGTGCGTACGTTTGTGGCTCCTGGTGACGAGGCGCTGCTCAGTGAAAACGGTTTTGTCATGTGCAACATTCATTGTCTCGCGCAAGGCGCGCAGCTCGTGATCGCGCCGGAGCGTAACTATCGGGTGGATGTAGAGGCGATGCTGGCGCGAGTAAGCGCGCGCACCCGTTTTTGCTCCATCGCGAATCCCAACAACCCGACCGGCACCTGCATTGATGGCGCGCAGTTGCGCCGACTGCACGCGGGCTTGCCGCAGGACTGCCTGCTACTGGTGGACAGTGCCTACGCGGAGTACGTAACGGAGGCTGATTACGAGGCCGGCGAGGCCTTGGTGCGCGAGTTTGACAACGTCGTGATGACCCGCACGTTCTCTAAGATATACGCGCTACCGGCACTGCGCATAGGTTGGGCCTACTGCCCGCAGCCCATTGTCGATCTGGTCCAGCGAATACGCACGCCGTTCAATGTGACCGGGCCGGCCATGGCGGCAGCAGCAGCGGCGATACAGGATACCGCGCACGTTGCGCGGGTGCGTGAGTGTAATGCCGCGTCACTCGCGCGTATCTACCCAGCGCTTGGGGCGCTCGGCATTGAGGTGGTCCCCAGCCAGGCCAATTTTTATCTGCTGCGTTTTTCAGCGGGCAGTGGTAAGAGCGGCACAGCGGCGGCCGCCTTCCTGCAATCTCGGGGGATTATCCCGCGCCCGGCGGGCAGGTCCGATCAGTTCCTTCGAATTACCGTCGGTCGTGATGAGGAGAACGAAGCCGTCATCGCAGCGTTGACCGAGTATATGAGCGCCGAGCGCGGTGACCGTAATGCCCAGTGATTTTGAGATGTCGCGCGATGTTGAACGCCGCCTCTCGCAAACCCAACGCCTGTTGATAGACGGCGAGTGGGTGCTGGGCGGCGACGGTGCAACCTGCGACATACACGATCCATCGACAGGTCAGGTAATCGCGCAAGCGGCCTCAGCATCGCTGGATGACGCCGAGGCCGCCGTCAGTGCCGCGCGACGTGCGTTTGATGCCGGCGCATGGTTACACCTGAGCCCGGCCGAGCGCGGCAGAATCTTGTGGAGGGTGGCTGATCTGCTGGAGGCGAATGCGGCGCAGATCGCCGAGTTGGAGATGCTTGATTCGGGCAAGTCGTATGCGGGGGTGCTGCATGGCGAGCTGCCGTTTGCGGCTGAGTGCTTCCGCTACTATGCCGGCTGGTGTACCAAGATCGAGGGTGAGACCAAGCAATTGTCCACGGTGCCGCACCAGGATTTTCATGCCTATACGAGGCGCGAGGCGATCGGGGTCGCCGCGCTGATCGTGCCCTGGAACGGGCCGTTGGTGCAGGCGGCCTGGAAGATTGCGCCCGCATTAGCAGCCGGCTGCAGTTGCATCGTCAAGCCCGCGGAACTCACGCCGCTGTCTACCACCAGGCTGGGTGAGTTGCTAATCGAGGCGGGTGTACCGGCGGGAGTCGTGAACATCCTGCACGGGCAGGGCGAGCGCGTGGGGCAACACCTGGTTGAGCACGATGATGTTGACAAGGTGTCATTTACCGGTTCAACCGGTGTTGGCCGGCGGATCATCGCGGCCGCACAAGGCAACCTGAAGAAAGTGACGCTGGAACTCGGTGGAAAATCCGCAGTGATCGTGTTTGCAGATGCGGACATCGAGCAGGCGATTGCCGGCGCTGCCGACGCCATTTTCGCCAACGCCGGACAGACCTGCATTGCCGGCTCGCGGCTGTACGTCGAGGAATCGGTTTTCGATACCGTTATCAAGGGCGTCGCGCAGATCGCGCGCGACATGCGCGTCGGCCCGGCGAGCGATCCGGATGCGCGCATGGGGCCGCTGATCTCACAAGCACACCTGCATCGCGTGTGCCAGATGATCGAAGGCGGTGTGCGCGAAGGAGCGCGGGTGGTTGCTGGGGGTTCGCGCATCGAGAAACACGAAGGCTACTACTTGCAGCCCACGGTCATGGCGGACGTCGATCCGGGCATGTCGGTGGTGCGCGAGGAGATATTCGGGCCGGTGCTGGTGGCAATGCCGTTCAGGCTAAGCGAAGACATCGCGGCGGTTGCCAACCGTAGTGATTACGGGCTGGCCGCGAGCATCTGGAGCCGCGATGTTGGCCGGGCGCATCGCATGGCGGCCGCGATCAGGGCCGGCATCGTGTGGGTGAACTGCCACGGAATACCGGATATGGCCGTGCCGTTCGGTGGCTATCGCCAGTCAGGTTGGGGGCGCGAGAACGGCTTCGAGTCACTGCTTCAGTACACGGAGCTGAAGTCGGTGATCGTGCGCCTCTGAGCGCCATGCACCAACGAATACTAGAGGCGTGTTGTGAAAATCAGGGATTGGCTAGGAAACGGTTTTAAGTCGGTGCGACACCGCACCCGGGCCGCGGTCCTTGTCGGCATGGTGTTGGCCTCGCCGCCGGGCCTTGCTAAGGCAAACGCGGAACAACAGCAACCACCGCGACCACCCAACATCGTGATTATCCTCGCCGACGATCTGGGGTATGGCGACATCGGCGTCTACGGTGCAACCCGCATCCGTACACCGCATATAGATCAACTGGCCAGGAGCGGCATGCGCTTTACTCACGCTTACGCCAGCGCGAATGTATGCTCGCCGTCGCGCGCCGGACTGATGACGGGACGCTACGCGATTCGCGCCGGACTCGCCTGGAAAGTCGTGACGGCCAAGGCAAGCAACGGACTGCCCGAATCAGAGGAGACCATCGCCGAACTGGTCAGGCGCGCCGGCTACCAAACGATGCTGGTCGGCAAGTGGCATCTCGGCAATCTGGCGAAGTACTCACCGCTCGAGCACGGTTTTCAGCGCTTCTTCGGAGTACCGCATAGCAATGACATGCCGGACTTCGCGTTGTTTGATGGCAAAGACGTCATCGAAACACCGGTCAAGCAGTCTACGCTGACCCGGCGATACACGCAGGAGGCGGTCAAGTTCATCACGGAGAACTCTAGCGAGCCATTCTTTCTGATGCTCTCGCATACGTTCCCGCACATCCCGTTGTACGCATCCGAGGCGTTTCGCGGCGCGTCGGCGGCGGGATTGTACGGCGACACCGTTGAGGAACTGGACTGGAGTACCGGAGAAATTGTTGCGGCACTTAAGGCGCGCCATTTGCTCAAAGATACGCTGGTGGTTTTCGCCAGCGATAACGGGCCCTTTTTTGAGGGGAGCACTGCGGGACTAAAGGGCGGCAAGGGAAACGCATGGGAGGGTGGTTACCGCGTTCCCTTCATTGCCTCCTGGCCCAGGGGCATTGATGCCGGGCAGGTATCGGAGTCGATGACGATGAATATTGATCTGTTACCGACGATAGCGCAATTGCTCGGTGTAACGCCCGAGGCCAGAGTCCTGGACGGCGAGAGTCTCCTGCCGGTGTTTGCTGACCCCCGCAGCTCGCCGCACGACTATCTGTATTTTTTCAACAACGAAAATATCGTCGCTATCCGCTCGCAGGAATGGAAGTACGTCACTCACGCGTACTACACGGGCAGCCTGGGTGCATTCGAGAAGTTTGATCAGCTTCCCGGGTTTGAATCACCGTACCAGATGCTGTTCGACGCCCACGGTGCCGAAGGCGAAGCGTACAGCTACGCAGATCGCCATCCGGCGATTGTGCAGGCGCTGAACAGGGCGCTTGATGATGCTCGGGACGAATTTTATCCATTGCGAACCCGCCCATCGGAGCGTACCTATCCGCAATAGGGTGTCGGGGCCAGAGGGTGAGCGCGGAAGCCACCACGCTGGCAAAAGACCATCCACAATGAGGCAGACACCCAGAAGTGCGAATGTTACATCGCAAACCAACACTCCCTTAGTCGCATATTCCGAACGCTTCGCCGTGCCCACAGTCCTATTCGTCATCAGGGAGCCATTCGACCGCAGGCTGGAAACCAAGACGTTGCCACCATTGGCGGTCGGTCGGACGATGTCGCCGTAAGCGTCCTCGTCAAGCAGGCTGACATTTGAGCAGAACGACGGGCACCCCCGCACGTGCCGGTCGCGCACAGGTTCGGTCGTTGCACGGCAGAACCCGCGCCGATTGCGCGCAGGATGCTAACCGCGGCAGGGAAACACTCGCTCACCAACGCTGGTGAGGACACCCACCCCGTCTCCCTGCATCAGTTGCGTTGCTTGCGCAGCGTCGTTGCTAAGGATTGCGATTACCACAGCTGGCGGCCGTTACTGCGGCGCACGGGGCCCGGTGATCGACTGACGATCGACGGTCGAAGATTGGCGATCCAGGCCCAAATCGTATCGGTGCCGGTTTTGGTAGACGCAAAGTGCGCCTGCATACCACCTGACGGTTACCGCAGGCGCCTGTCTGAAATCCTATTACGGGGGCAATTAGATGCGTAACCACATTGGATGCTCAAACGGCGCAGGCACATTCGCACTCATCATGGGGGTGTTGTTGATCCCAGGCGGGAATGCCATCGCCCAGAACGACGACGATGACGCCGACCGCAGCGAGCAGGTAGAGGAAGTCCTGGTGACGGGGACTCGGATACGGAACCCGAACGTCACCGCGGCCAGCCCGGTGACCACCATCGGTTCCGACGAACTGGCGCTTAAACAAACACCCAATATCGAGCGAGTGTTCCGGGATCTGCCCATCACCATCCCCGGCGATGGCGAGAACGTCAACAACGGCACCGCCGGTCAGGCCACGCTGGACCTGCGAGGCCTGGGGCCCGAACGCATGCTGATCCTGTTGGACGGTAAGCGGCTTGCGCCATATGACATTAATGGCATCGTGTCGACCGATGTCATCCCCATCAATATGCTGGAACGGGTTGACGTGCTGACCGGCGGCGCCTCGGCCGTATACGGCTCGGACGCGGTCTCCGGTGCGGTTAACTTCATCCTGCGGGATGACTTTGAAGGGTTCGAACTGGATCTCGGCTACGCTGACACCGACTCGGGCGCGGCCGTCTCCGGCGGCGGCGGTGACACCAAGTACATCCATGCCCTGTTCGGCGTCGCCTTTGACGAGGACCGCGGCAACCTGGTGCTCGGCGGTGGGCGCACCCAACGCGGCAGCGTGCTGTTGGCCGAGCGTCAGTTCGGTTTATTCGGAGTCTCCTCGGCCACCGGTTCCGGGCTCGGGGCGCCACCGCAAACGCCCTCGGCAGACTGCTCGGGCAACACCGAGTTCACCACTGCCCATTCCACTGGCGTCGGCTCAACCACGGCCATCCCGGCCACGTTGAATCTGCGTAGCGGCAATTCCTATCAGTTTCGCGACGACGGCAGTCTGATTCAAGGCGAGTGCGCGCGGTTCAATTTCAATCCGTTCAACTACTACCAGACGCCCCAGGACCGCTGGCAGGCCACCGCGCTCGGGGCCTATCGCATCAACGAGTATGTCGAGGCGTACGCACGCACATCCTTTTCATCCAACTCCTCGACCTTCCAGATCGCGCCGTCCGGCACCTTTGGGACCGCCTTCACCATCCCGGTGATGAATCCGTTCTTCGACGATGCCGCGCGTAGTACCATCGTCAACGATCTCAACGCGGGTGCCGTGCAGTTCCTGACCGACACCAATCAAGCCTTGAACGATCTGCTGGCCGTGGCGAACCCCACCCAGGATGATCTGGATTCGATCACGGCCCTGCAGGACGCATTGGTGGCTGACCCGATGGGCTTTAACGCAGTCGGCATTCAAGATCACAACAACGATGGCGTTTTCGATGAGAACGACGCCTTCACCTCCACCGCCCGTCGGCGCACGCTGGAGCTTGGACCGCGCACCGGTATCTTCGACACCGACTACTTCCAGTACGTACTTGGTGTTCGCGGTACCTTGCCGGGCAACCTGGATACCTGGAACTACGATGTGTCCTACCAGCGCGGCGAATCGGACTTCGTGGAAACCCGCGACGGTTTTACCAACCTGACCAATCTGCAGCTTGGCATCAACACGGTTGATGCCAATCAGTGTATCGACCTGGACGGCAACGTGACGGCGGCGCCGTGTACGCCCATCAACATCTTTGGCCCGGTGGGCTCTATCACCGACCAGCAACGCGAAGACGGCTTCTTCATTGCCATCGCCAGCGACATTCGCCGAGCCACCCAGACGATCTTCCAGGCCTCCGTCGACGGCGCCCTGGACAACGTCACGCTGCCCTCCGCCCGCGACGGGCTTTCGCTGGCCTTCGGCGTGGAGTTCGGCGAGTTATCAGCAAGCTCCTCGCCCGACGAATGCCTGAAACTGGCCCCAGCCAGTTGCCAGGGCGGCGCGGGCGGCAACCGCCTGCCAGTGGCGGGTGAGTACAGCTCCGATGAGTTTTTCGTCGAAGCCAACCTGCCGATCGCGCAGGACAAGCGAGGGTTTGAAAATGTCAGCATCGAAGCCGGTTACCGCAGCGCCGACTATGATGTGCAGGGCAATACTGATTCGTGGAAAGCCGGCATCAGCTGGGAAGTCATCCCAGGCTTGCGCTTCCGTGCCATGCAGCAGGAAGCCGTGCGCGTGCCCAATATTGGCGAGTTGTTCCAACCGATCACCACTGGGCTGGACAACGCCACCCTGGATCCTTGCTCGATCGGCAATCCCAATCCCCCGGCCCCCGGCAGCACCCTGTTTGATCTGTGTGTGCAAACCGGTCAATTGCCGAGTCAGGTGGGCACTACGCCAGATATCATCTCCGGTCAGGTGAACATCTTCAGCGGCACCAATCCGAATGCGCTGCCAGAACCGGAAGATGCCACGACCAACACCTTCGGCGTGGTTTGGGAACCGAACTTTGACTTCCTCAACGGCACCACGATTTCGCTGGACTACTACGACATCGAGATCAACAACTACATCGATACGCCAACCGGCCAGGAGTCGCTGGACCTGTGTTACGTGCTGGGCGATCCGGTCAGCTGCGCGGGTATCGTGCGCATCGGCGGTTCACTGACCGAGACGGGCACTGGTACGCCTGCGTTCTTCACCAACTTCGTGGCCTTTCAGGCCGAAGGGCTGGACCTGACGCTGAGCACCGGCTTCGATATCGGCGATCTTGGCGGTTTTAATGTCTCACTGGCGGCGCATCAGTACCTGACCAACCAGTTCCAGACCACACCGCTCTCGCCGGTGGTTGATTGCAAGGGCGTGTACGGCACCTCTTGCGATCCGGTACCTGAGTTCCGCTCCACCCTGCGCTTCGGCTGGTTCCGCAACAACCTGGATGCCTCATTGCTGTGGCGTCACATCGGCGACATGGATGCACAGAGCAGTGAAGCTGGCACCCTGTTCCCGGAGTTTCGCAGTGTCGATGCACAGAACTACTTCGATCTGTCGTTCGGCTTCAACTACAAGGATATCGGCCGCTTCTCCTTGCTGGTCACCAACATCGCTGATGAAGACCCGCCGATTCTTGGCAATGAAACCGGCTCTACGTCGTTCAATTCGGGCAACACGTTCCCAAGCCTGTTTGACACGCTGGGCCGTACGTACTCGGTGAATCTGAAACTAAATTTCTGACAGTACGCGACGTGCGGCGCTTGCGGGCGCCGCGCGTCTCCAGCAGTTTCAGGTCCGTGCGCGAATCCCGGCCAACATCAACACCGCATCATCCAGCGCCTCGGTTCGCGTGGCTTCGTGTTTAGGTTTGAACTCATCGATGTAGTGATTGCGGGCAATCCGGTACAGATAATGTCTGAACGACGCGCCAGGTTGCTCGCGATACCCTGCGGCGGCAGGCAGCAGTCCCAGGTATCGACCATCTCACTGGACTCACTGTCCGGATCGGTCCTCCTCTCGAGTGGGGCAGTTCGCTCCGGTTGGTAGGGTGTATTCGACCATTTGCGTCGCAGCTTGCCGGGCGGGTGCGCCGTCTTTCATGATGGGTCTGAAAACCCACTGCGTCACCGCTTCAAGTGTGGTTCGCTCGAAAACTCCCCGTGGTTGTGCCGATAGCACTCTCAGATTGTCGGTGGTTCCGTCCTCAAGAATAACGAACCCCAGTTCGACCCGGCCCTCCAGGCAAACGCGCAGAGCCTGCGCGGGGTAGGTCGGTTGCACGGAGTTCACAAGGATCACCTGCTGCACACTGCCATCGGAGTGACTTGCCCGCAAAGCGCGGCGCTCTTGTGGTTTTGCTGGCGTGTCACCGAAAGCATCCTGCCGCAGTTTATTGCCATAATCCCACTGCATGCGACAGGTGACTGCAATGGCCTCGCCATCACGCCGCGCGGGGCGAAACTTCCACTTGCTCATGGCGTTGATTGCGTGATTGCCGAAGTACACGTAGTCGGTGTCGAGCACCCTGACCTGGCTCACCTTGCCGTTCGCGCCAATGTCATATTCCACGACGGCGTACCCACCTTCGTTTTTTAGTGACTTGGAGGCTGGGAAAATTGGCGCGCGTCCGCGTTTCAGTTTCGGCGCCTGATCGAACTGGGGCGTGCAACTTTCATGTGCTTCACGTGGCATCTTGCGATTCGAGCCGGTGGCGTAGGCCGGCTCCGGAATGCTCAAAGCGGCACCGATTACTAGTGAGAGTACAACGGTAAAGCGATGGGAGACTGTCAATATGAACGCCTTCGGTATATTACGTCATGCCAATCGTAGCACGCGCCGCTTTGTCGCCGGCGGCAGTGTAGTGACCGACCAAGAGCATCCGAAATGTTCATTCAAAACATCAGCATATAAATATTCACTAAGGCCGTATGCTGCAAAGCACATTTCTGTGAGAGACTAGGCGCGGATTTGTCGGTCGGCCTAGCACAACAAAAAGAGCACAGATGTTTGGTATGAGCAAAACACGCGAAACCCCCAGCATGCGCGATGCGAAAAGCTATCAGGCCTGGGCTGAGGCGGCGCAGGTTTTTGATGAGCGTAGCGGGGCTGCGCAGTGGAAGCAGACCGAAGCCTGCCGTCACTACGACTACCGGACGATCCGTACCCGTCTGGACAACCTGCAGGAGGTTATGCGGGCCGGCGATCCCCAAGCACTGTTGTTTGTGCTGAACGAGGGCATTCACGGCAACATGGGTGGCATGGGCAAAAGCGCGCTGTACCAGCGTGCCAGCTTCGGTACCAAAGCACTGATAGAACAGTACATCGATACACTGGATGCCGCGCTTAACCGCCTGGCCGATGTCAATCAAAGTATAATCAGCCACGATACCCAACTGGATTTTTTCCAACGCGCCAGTGATTGCTACGGTCGCACGGCGTTGATGCTAAGTGGGGCCGGATCGCTCACGCCATTCCACATTGGTGTGGTGCAGGCAATGCTGGACGAAGACGTGTTGCCGAACGTGATTTCCGGGGCCAGTGGCGGCGCGCTGGTGGCCGGGATTCTCGCCTCGCACCGTCGTCGACACCTGCACAAATTTTTCGACCCACGGTTTATGCAGGATATCTCCAGCGATAAACAGCCACGCAAGCGCTCCGCCGCAAGCATGCTGTGGTCGGCACCGCTCAGCACGCAGGATCTAGAGCGTTTTGTGAGTCGCTGGATTCCGGATATTACCTTCGGGGAGGCATTTGATCTCACCGGGCTGCATGTGAATATTTCCGTCGCGCCCAGTGAGGTGCAGCAGAAGTCCCGCCTGTTGAACGCAACAACCTCACCGCATGTGTATCTGCGTGAGGCGGTGCTTGCCTCCTGTGCAGTGCCGGGGGTGTATCCGGCACGCACGCTCGCGGCAAAAAACTATCAGGGCGAACGCCAGCCCTACCTGCCGGAACGGCAATGGATTGATGGTGCGGTAAGCGATGATCTGCCGCAAAAGCGGCTGGCTCGTCTGTATGGGGTGAACCACTTTGTGGCCAGTCAAAGTAACCCGCTGGTGCTGTGGTTAGTACAAGAGAGCCGTGATGACTCACTCAGTAGCATCGCCTGGGAGTGGGGTACACAGATTTTTCGCGAAAGCCTTAAGGCCTCACGCCCGCTCACGCAGAAAGTCACCCGCCATGTGCCGGGCCTGAATTCGTTTGCGCACATTTACTATTCGGTGATGCTGCAGCGTTACACTTCGGACATCAACATTATCCCCTCTACGCGTTGGGTGAACCCGCGACGCCTGTTGACGCCCGGCTCGGCCGAACAGATTGGGGGATTGATTGAGCATGGCCGACGGGCGGCCTGGCCAAAGATTGAGCGTATCCGCAACAGCGGGCGTATTGGTTGGACGCTGGATGCGATCCTTGAGGGACTTGAGCATACCGACACAGCCAGGCGCAATGCGCAGGGCGTGGCGCCGGCCGTGGCCCAGAGCGCTCGCAAACGGAGCACCGGTTAACGGGCAGGCGAAAAAAACGGCCGCCGAGGCGACCGTCTTTTGATCAATGCGCGGTTCGCCTAGCTCTTGGCCAGCAGGTCGCGTATCTCGCCCAGCAGCTTCTCTTGTGCGCTCGGCTCCGGCGGTGCCGGCGGTGCTTCTTCCTCTTTCTTCTTGGCAGAGTTCATGGCTTTCACTACCAGGAAGATCGCCAGGGCGATAATGACAAAATCGATGATGGTGTTGATGAAAGTTCCGTACTTCACCAGTACAGCCCCCGCCTCTTCGGCTTCCGCCAGGCTGGAGTAGACGCCGTCCGACAAATTGATGAATTTGTCCTTAAAGTCGACGCCACCTGTAATCTGGCCGATCAGCGGCATCACCACATCACCCACAAATGAGCTGACGATTTTTCCGAAAGCGCCGCCGATGACGATACCTACCGCCATGTCGACCACGTTTCCGCGCATCGCGAAGTCTTTAAATTCCTGAAACATTACTATGTCCTCCCCCATACAGAATTTCCGCGCCTTACAAGACAGCTTTACAGGCTGCTTTTGTTCTTGCGTGCGGCACGGGCGGTCAGATTATGAGTGGAGCAGGGGCAAAAGTCCAAACTGATTACTGGCAAAGACCACCCGTAAGCACATGATATTTAAGCGTACCTTGTGCGAATGGCGGATTTCATGGCACCTGCAGGCAATCCAGTGCGCCGCTGGGGCCGGGTGGTTGAAACACCAGTGATGCGAATACGGCCAGATCCTGGAAATCCACCGTGCCATTCCCATCAAAATCCGCATCTGGCTGCGCACTTTGGAACGCCGCCCGGAACAGCTGAAAATCACTAAAATTGACCACATTATCGTTGTTCAGATCGCCGTCACAGAAGTTGCCAATCAGATCACCGTCGGTGTCGCGCTGCTCCGGGTTGGGCGTGAGCGTGCAGTTGTCCCGATCGTCCGGTACCTGATCCAGATCGGTGTCCAGGCGCTCGCTCAGTTCCAGCACATATACCGCCCCCGCGTTCAGGCCCTGGCTGTCGTGGCGCCAGGCGCTCACCGCCAGCAGGCCATCACCAGCGCTCATCTGGCGTCCAAACCAGTCGCCGGCGCCCGCGTCGGCGGGGGTGAAGATGGCAGACTGCGCCCACGCGCCGTCGGCGCATTCATCGCGCGAGAACACGTACAGTGCGCCCGCGTCCTCGCGCTCACCACCTGGCCCGTCGGTCACCTCATGGAACGGCGATGAGACGACAATGGTCCGCGCGTCCACGATGGCCAGCCCGCGACCGAAGTTATCACCCGGCCGGCCGTTGTCGGGCAGCAGTTTTTTAACTTGCCGCCATCCACTAGGGGCGGCTTCATCGCGTGCAAACAGGTAGGCGGCACCACTGTCTTCGCCCAGATCATCATCGGCTCGCGCACCGACGATCAGCAGGTCGTCCAGCAGGGCGGCGCGGGTGCCGAAGCTGTCACCTGCGGCGCCATCGCTCGCCAGCACCTGGCCCCGCTCCAGCCATTCGTCCTGGCCCGGTGTGCGCAGGAACGACCAAACAGCGCCGGAATCCTGACCCAGTGCGTCGGCGCTGCGGGCCGCCGCGAGCAGGCCTTGCTCGTCAAACGCGGAGCCCCCAAAACGATCAAACGGCGCTAGGCCCTGCGGCGTCAACACCGCTACTTCGCCCCATTGCTCCGCGCCGCCGGCATCACGGCGGAACAAGGTGGTGCCACCGCCGTTTTGCACAACCGCATCGTTGGCCACGCAAGGCATCGTGACCAGATCGTCGCGGATATCGGTAATGGTACAGCCGTCGCCGCTGCCCGCAATACTCGGCAGCAGTTTGCGGATGAAGGCGAAACTGCCGTCGCCCTGGCGCAAATACAAATAGGCCGCACCGGAGTTGGGGCCCGCAGCGTCAGCGCCGCGCGCGCCCACCGCAATTACCTCACCACTGATATCGGCCTGCCCGAATCCGTCACCTGCCATGCCATCCGGGGCAACCAGTTTTTGTCGTTCGGTCCAAAGACCGGTACCCGGCTCGAAGGAAAATATGTAAGCCGCGCCCGAATCCGAACCCAACGGGTTCGCCCCCAACGCCCCGGCCAGAATGTACTGCCCATCCGTGCGCACGGAGAACCCAAACTCATCATCAGGCGCGGCATCACTGGCCGTCAGCTTCTGCGCGATCTGTACTCGCACCTCGGCGCCCGCGTTAATGGCAATGCTAAGGCCCAATATGAGCGTGATAACTCGCAAGCACGCTTTGTTGGCGGATCTCACGTACGGCGTTAAGTGTGCCGGGGATGCGGCGCCAATGTGCCGGTGGGACATAAGTGCTTGAGGCTTGTACATAAGTGAGGCCATCCGCGCGCATCCGATCACGAAGTTAAGAATCCTGCGGGCATTTGTGAACCTGTTCAAGGCCTTTGCCCGCGCCCTACGGAAGAATGCCATTGTTCGCATACAAGTGCGATCAAGCAAAAGGCAAACCCGTCGAGAGACGGGGACGCAAAGCCACCGGTCCGACGCCTTCAGGCGAACGACAGCGGGGCTGCCAAGGCAGGTAACCCCGTTTGCGGTGTGCAGCGTGTTGCACCTTTTGTTTTGCAATTCCACCGGTTGGCGCGCCCGCGGCCAGTAAACCGGTCACGCAAAGGACGCGGGCGGCTGACGCTTGGGATAAGCGCGGCGAGCAAACAGGGTGACAAAATGGATTTCAGGCACCACGATTTCATACGCCTGGGCCTTATCGCAGGTCTGGCAATTTCACTTAATGGCTGCGGCGGCAGTGGGGGGGCGACGCCCGAGGAGGTCGCAGCCTCCCCGCCGGAACCCGTGGCCGATGGCACAGGCGCCGAGCAGGAAACGGGCACTGGCAGTGTGCCTCCACCGGCCAGCGAGAAAGTGACCGTCCGCGGTCTGGTCACCGATGCTCCCATTGTTAACGCGCGCGTCAGCGTCACCGTAGGTGATCAAGTGTTCGACGCTCCACTGCTGAGCGATGCCAGCGGTGCCTACGAGGTGGAAATCGAGTCGACCGATCCCGACCAGTTAGTTTATTGCCAGGCCGTGGATCAAAGCGGCACCGTACGTTTTACTGCGGTACCAAGCACCTTTGGCGAGCTGAATGCGGCGGCCGAAAGTGGGGCCGTAGGCGATATGAATATCACCAATGTCACCACCGCACATCAGGTGCTGGTGCGTCAGTTTCTGGAAGACGGACAAATTCAAAGCGTTACTCAATTGCGCGATATGGCGCAGTTTGTCGATACCCGGCGGTTGCTCGAGCTATCCGCTGCCATCAAGTTAGTGGTGGAACAGCGCGAGGGCATTGTGCTGCCGGCAGGCATAGCCGACAGCCAGGCGCTGGCTGAGGCAATCGTCAGCGGGCAGAGCACCTTCGTTGATGATGTTCAGGTGAGCAATCCTGGCGCGTTCGATCGGGCACTGAATGACGTGGTATCCGACGGGCATGCTGTACTGGCGTTTTCCCCGGCCAGCGCAACCGGCGTCTATGCTGATGCGGGCAGCGGTGATGTACTGATGCTGCTGGAGGCCGGCGGTTACGTAAACAGCCCCAGTCAGGGTTTGCGTGAAATCAGCAGTTGGTCAGTAGGCGAAGACGGGCGTCTGGCTCTGCAACTGGCTGACGGCTCGGTGTCGTTTCTCGCGGCGCTGGCGCGATCGGAGGACTTGTTGAACGCGGTGGTGGGCTCACCGGACGAGGCGGCGGAGGACTACCGCATGTACAGCTTCCGCCAGTTCGCCGGTGCGTTTGATGCGGTGGGCATCGCCGGCACCTACGCGTTATCCGATAACGCGGCGCTTGTGTACATCCTGAGCGAAGGCGGCGGTGGATATCTCGCCGAGGCAGCTACCGGCAATGGCGTGGAGGACTTCAGTTGGCAGCTCGATGCGAGCGGTGCGCTGGTGCTGAGCCTGTCGGGCCGCAGTATCCAGTTGACGTTGCTTGATGGCTCGGTGCGTGGGCGTATGTGGGTGGTTGCGCGCTACTTGGATGGCACCGGCGAACTGACCGATCTGCAAATGCTGAGGATGGAGCGCTCGGAGTAATTCACCGATAGGTCATCCTTGCGCGCCGCAGCGCCGTTAAGGGTAGTGCAGTATGCTTGGCGGATGACCCGTGGCATTCGCCAAGCAATCCCCACTGCCCCGGCAGCCGCCGGGGCCGTTGTATGCGCTGATTTGGGTCAGTTAGTTGATTATCTGGATCAACACCGCAGTTTGATGGTGCTGAGCGGCGCCGGTTGCAGCACCCATTCCGGAATTGGCGATTACCGCGATGCCGACGGGCAATGGAAACATGCATCTCCCATCATGCATAGCGATTTTCTGCGCAGTGCCGCTGCGCGTCAGCGCTATTGGGCGCGCAGTATGCACGGGTGGCCATCGTTTCGCGAAGCACGTGAAAACAACGCCCACCTTGCCCTCGCGCAGTTGCAGGCTGAGGGTATTGTCCGGCGCGTGATTACCCAAAATGTGGATGGCTTGCATCAACGTGCGGGCAGCACGCGGGTGGTGGATCTGCACGGACAACTGGCCTGGGTGCAATGCTTGCAGTGCGCTGCGCGCACGTCTCGGGATCGCATGCAGCGCCGACTGACCGATGCAAATGCTGGCTGGGCGGCGCGCGCTGCAGGCGCTCGCCCGGATGGTGATGTGCACTTGCAAGGCGCTGACTACGGTGCGTTCGCGGTGCCTGAATGCGAGTCTTGTGGCGGCATCCTTAAGCCTGAAGTGGTGTTTTTCGGCGATTCCGTTCCGCGCGAACGCGTGGCTGAGGCCATGGGATGCTTGCAGCGAGCGCCCGCATTGCTGGTGGTAGGCTCATCGCTGATGGTGATGTCCGGTTACCGTTTCGTGCGTGCCGCGCGGGCTGCGCAAAAGCCGGTCGCGATCCTGGGCCTGGGCCGCACTCGAGGGGACGCTGAAGCTCAACTGAAATTACCTCTGGATTGCGCCATCGCGTTGGCGCACGCCGCGCAACAATTGTGCGTTCAGGCGCCCGGAGCACCGGGGCTTGCCAGGTGACCGATTCGACCCCAATGCGGCATGTGGTGTTTGTCGTCCCACGCTTGGATGCTGCCAGCTTGCGTTTCGTGCAGGGGTTGTGTGTCGTACCCGGCATACAGGCTTGCCTGGTCAGTGAGGACAGCTACGAGAAGTTGCCGCCCACACTCGGTTTGGATGGCGAGCATTTCATTCGGTTGCGCAGTTGCTTCGACGAGGAGGCGTTGAGCGAATCGATTGCCAACCTGGCACATCGCTACGGTCCGGTGGTGCATTTGCTGGGCGCGCTTGAACAGCTACAGGTTACGCTGGCGCGAGTGCGGGCGGAGCTGGGTATTGAAGGCATGAGTGTGCGCAGTGCGCGCAATTTTCGTGACAAGCCGCGGATGAAGAAAGTGCTGCAGGCAAACGATGTGCCGTGCGCCCGCTTTGCCCTCGCCCACACTGCGGGCGAGGCGCGCGAGCTGGCCGGGCAGATAGGATTCCCGATGGTTGTGAAACCGCCTGCTGGGGCCGGCGGGTCGCGTACCTTCAAGCTGGAGGATCAGGCACAGCTAGAGGTTTATTTGCGCAAATATCCGCCGGAAATGCGCGGTGCTAGCCTGATGGAAGAGTTCATCGCAGGCACCGAGTTCTCGTTTGACAGCGTGATGATCGACGGACAATTGCTGTGGCATTCCGTGTCCCGCTACATGCCATCTCCGCTGGAGGTGTTGGAGAATCCGTGGATGCAATGGACGGTGTTACTGCCGCTGGACATTGACAAGCCGCCTTACGACGCCATCGTCGAGCCGGGCGCGCGTGCACTGCGGGCGCTGGGGTTGCGTACCGGTTTAACCCACATGGAGTGGTTCCGTCGCGACGATGGCAGCGTAAAAATATCGGAGGTGGGTGCCCGGCCGCCGGGCGCACAGTTCACCAGTCTGCTGTCCTATGCACATGAGATGGATTTTTATCAGGCCTGGCCGCAGTTGATGATTGATCGCGCATTCGAGCCACCCCAGCGCCGGTACGCGGTGGGGGCTGCCTATGTGCGTGGGCAGGGGCGTGGGCAGGTACAGCGCATCAGCGGCCTTGGCCAGGCGCGCGAGGAGCTGGGCCACTTGGTCGTCGAGGCCAGCCTGCCGTCCCAGCGACAGTCACCATCGGCCAGTTACGAAGGCGACGGGTATATCATCGTGCGCGATAAGTCCACCGAGGTGGTGGAGTCGGTACTGAAGCGCATCGTGTCGCTTATTCGGGTGGAGTTAGGGTAGCGTGAGCGCGCGCAGTCAACCGTTGACCCGATGCTGGCGTGATCGAACCGGCTCGTTATAGGATGGCCCTCATGCAGCCTAAACAGACAAATGTCGCCGCCGTCAGGTGGCTGGTGAGTGCGTGTGCGAGCGTCCTGCTCGTATCGGGCAGCCCTGCGCAGGCGGCTGTCTATGAATTACCGGCGCCGGAGCAGCATCTGATCGGCGACGTGCAGTATGTGCTAGCTGCTGAGCAGGACACCTTTGTAGCGCTTGGGCGAGCCTTTGGCGTGGGTTATGAGGAGTTGGTGCGCGCCAATCCCAAAGTGGATCCGTGGTTGCCTGGTGAGGGCACAAGAGTGACGATCCCCACGCAGTTTCTGCTCCCCGATGCCCCTCGCAAAGGGCTGGTGCTGAATGTTCCGGAGATGCGTCTTTACTACTATCCGCCCGCGCTTGCGGGTGCGCCCGCGCAGGTGATGACTTTCCCGGTCAGTATCGGGCGGATGGACTGGAACACGCCACTTGGGCTGACCCGGGTTGTGGCCAAGCAGGTGGACCCGCCGTGGCGCCCGCCGGCGTCGATCCGGCGCGAACGCATCGAAGATGGCCGCCCGGAACTGCCGCTGGTAGTGCCGCCAGGGCCCGATAACCCGCTGGGCGCGCGGGCAATTCGCCTGGCGCTGCCAGGGTATCTTATTCATGGCACCAACAAACCTGCCGGTGTTGGTATGCGGGTGACGCACGGATGCGTGCGAATGTTCCCGGAAGATATTGAACAACTGTTTGAGCTGGTGAACACCGGCGAGCAGGTACGTATTGTGAATCAGCCGTTTAAGATGGGCTGGCACGATGATGCGCTGCTGCTTGAAGTGCATCCAGCCCTGATCGAGGATGTGGAGGCGCAAAGTCAAGGCCTGACGGCGCTGACCCAGGTACTGGTAGCGAATACCGATGAGCGGCGCAGCGACATCGACTGGACCGCCATGCAGGCAATACACGCGCAGGCAAGGGGCCTGCCACGGCCCATGCAACTGGCGCGCGCCAGTGCGCCGGCGGGTGACAGCACTGCCGCGGTGCCTAATGCACCGACGGGTCTGCTGAATGTGCTGGATTTGCCGTTGTCCGAGCGGCTGTCGCAGCGCCCTGCCAGATCGCTCTCGGCGCGGCCAGTGGACGCACCGGATTGTGACGATGAGCGTACTCAAGCGGGCTGCGGCGCCGGGGGCGGTGCCTCACCAGTCCCCTCGCTGCGCCTGGACTCGCGCCTTTCGATCCGCGACAGATAGGTAGGTAACATCGCTCTGGCCCCAATTAGTCGGACACAAAAAAGCCGCGTCTAGCGCGGCTCTTTCGCATACTCACATGTGCGAGTTACTTGGTCATCGACTCCCGAAACATCCGGTCGATTTTGTCGCTGTTGGCTGCGCAGCAAGCATTGCCCTGATCGGCAGCACGCTGTGCTGACTGGGCCGCGTTCATTGCGTTAGAAGCCATGGATTTTGCTTCGCTCGCAGTGGCTGCAGCGGAAGAAGCCGAGCTTTTTGCGGATGAGGCATCTGATGCTGCCTGTTCTGCCAAAGCGATAGCCCGATCGACCTTCTCTTCCAATTGGACGGAAGAACAACCGGCGGCGACGCTTATGGCAACGGCGATGGCAAGCAACTTGAATGCACGCCTGACGTTGATTGACATTTGACAATCCCCTTTATTGCGGATCTGCTGATAGTGTTGCATCCGTGGCACCATCTTAAAGAGAAGTCGGCCCGGATTCCGCCGATATTGTAGGAGAAAACTGCCAACGGCTGTCAAACTATTCTAAATCGTCGCTCAGCGCAGACACTCTCGGGGTATTGCAGGGGCGAATGCGGGGCTATCTGCCCTCGCCCACGCCATGAAGGGCGTGCAAGGTGCTGGCGGCGTCGTTAGCGGCTCCGGATCCGCGCGGGTTTGCGCGAACCGCCAGCAAGTGTGGCTTGGCTTGCCTCTTGAGAGGCTGCCGATGACTGTGGCGAGGGGGATCTGGGTCGCTTGCCTAGGTTTGTATTTATATATATAGAACAGCGATTTAAGATGTTTTGGGCACACTGGAGCGGGGGCTGAAGGTGATAGCTCGGTCTAGCCCGGTTACCACGGGCTTGTGGATCACTTTTATCTGTTGACACTCGCTCCTGCTAAACGGACAATGCCCGGCTCGTTTTCTCGGAGGGGTACTCAAGCGGTCAACGAGGGCAGACTGTAAATCTGCTGGCTATGCCTACGTAGGTTCGAATCCTACCCCCTCCACCAAGTTGCTGAACGGGAAGTGCGCCGAATAAATTGTTGTAAGTCAGTCAGTTGCGCTTTAGTCAGCGCAGGATGGCTTACGCGTTGCAGACTTCCTGAAGGTTAGGAACCCTCGCGGGTGTAGTTCAATGGTAGAACCTCAGCCTTCCAAGCTGATGACGCGGGTTCGATTCCCGCCACCCGCTCCATTGAGTGGGGGTGAGAGGCCGGCAGCGGCTGCGAGCAGGAGTTAGAGGCCCACGTAGCTCAGGGGTAGAGCACTTCCTTGGTAAGGAAGAGGTCACCGGTTCAAATCCGGTCGTGGGCTCCATTCACACCAGCCAGACGGGCCGTCTGCGCAAGGAGGATGGGTGAGTTTTTGTTTAGGGGCGTCGGCTGCTAGCCGCGCAGTACAACCGGGTTCAGGCTGGGGAGTAATCTCAAGTGTCCAAAGAGAAGTTCGAACGCAATAAACCTCACGTAAACGTGGGGACCATTGGTCACGTGGACCATGGCAAGACGACGCTGACGGCGGCGCTGACCAAGGTGTTGTCAGAGACATACGGTGGCGAGGTTAAGGCATTCGACCAGATCGATAACGCCCCCGAGGAGCGCGAACGCGGAATTACGATTGCCACGGCGCACGTTGAGTACGAGTCCCAAGCACGCCACTACGCGCACGTCGACTGCCCGGGACACGCGGATTACGTGAAGAACATGATTACCGGCGCCGCGCAGATGGACGGGGCGATCCTGGTGGTATCAGCGGCTGATGGCCCGATGCCGCAGACGCGCGAGCACATTTTGCTGTCGCGCCAGGTGGGTGTGCCGTTCATCGTTGTGTACATGAACAAAGCCGACATGGTGGATGATGAAGAGCTGCTGGAGCTGGTGGAGATGGAGATCCGCGATCTTCTGTCGACATACGAGTTCCCGGGCGATGACACGCCGCTGATCGTAGGCTCTGCGCTCAAAGCGCTGGAAGGCGATGAGAGCGAGATAGGCAAGCCCAGCGTGATCAAGCTGGTTGAGGCGATGGATACGTACATTCCGGAGCCTGAGCGTGCGATCGATGGGGCATTTTTGATGCCGATCGAGGACGTGTTCACCATTTCGGGTCGCGGCACGGTGGTGACCGGCCGAATCGAGCGTGGGATTGTGAACGTGGGCGATGAGATCGAGATTATCGGAATCACGGACACGGCGAAGACCACCTGCACGGGTGTGGAGATGTTCCGCAAGCTGCTGGATGAAGGTCGTGCAGGCGATAACGTAGGGGTCCTGCTTCGCGGGACCAAGCGTGATGAGGTTGAGCGGGGTCAGGTTCTGGCCAAGCCGGGTTCGATCACGCCGCATACCAAGTTTGAGGCCGAGGTGTATATCCTGACCAAAGATGAGGGTGGGCGTCACACGCCGTTCTTCAAGGGTTATCGTCCGCAGTTTTACTTCCGCACGACGGATGTGACGGGGGCTGTGGAGTTGCCGGACGGCACCGAGATGGTGATGCCTGGGGATAACATCAAGATGAAGGTTGAGCTGATCGCACCGATCGCGATGGAAGACGGTCTGCGATTTGCGATCCGCGAAGGTGGTCGTACGGTTGGCGCCGGCGTGGTCGCCAAGATTTTTGAGTAATTAAACACTAGGCCAGTAGCTCAATTGGCAGAGCGGCGGTCTCCAAAACCGCAGGTTGGGGGTTCGATTCCCTCCTGGCCTGCCACGAATAGTGGCGCCACGCATGCGTGGCGCACACGGCAGGAAAACGATGGAAGCAAAGACGGATAGCGGTTCGAGCGCACTCGACACCGCAAAACTGGTGCTGGCGCTGGCAATCCTTATTGGAGGCATTGTCGCGTACTACTATTACACCGACGTGTCGAACCTGCTGCGCTTCCTTGGTGTGCTTGCAGCTACGGTGCTGGCGATCTTCGTCGCTATGCAGACCGAGATGGGCCGCAACTTCTGGCAATTCACCCAGGGCGCCCGCGTCGAACTACGCAAGGTGATCTGGCCAAACCGGCAGGAGACGGTGCAGACCACCATCGCGGTGATTATCTTCACCATCACCATGGGCGTGTTTTTCTGGATGTTGGATTCTGTGCTGCTCTGGCTGACGACGTCGTTGACTGGCCGAGGAGGCTGATATGGCGCTTCGCTGGTATGTGGTGCACGCGTACTCAAACTACGAGCACAAGGTAAAGGGCTCGCTGGAAGAGCGCATTGCCCGCTATGGCCTTGAGCACAAATTTGGCGAAATCCTGGTGCCCACCGAAGAAGTGGTGGAGATGCGCGAAGGGCAGCGCCGGCGCAGCGAGCGCAAATTCTTTCCCGGCTACGTGCTGGTACAGATGGTGCTTGACGATGAGACCTGGCATCTGGTGAAAGAAGTGCCCAAAGTGCTTGGGTTTATCGGCGGCTCCAGTGATCGGCCAGCCCCGATCAGCGATCGCGAAGCGGATGTGATCCTGCAGCGCGTGCAAGAAGGTGCCGATAAGCCGCGGCCGAAGATTTTGTTCGAGCCGGGCGAGGTCGTTCGCGTTATCGATGGGCCGTTTAACGACTTTAACGGTGTGGTCGAAGAAGTAAATTACGAGAAAAGCCGGTTGCGGGTGGCGGTCCAGATTTTGGGTCGGGCGGCGCCGGTGGAATTGGAATTCGGTCAGGTCGAAAAGGCCTGAGTACTCTGGCCGCCTGGCGGCCTTACTCAACCAACCGGGGAGCCGCAAGGCGCTAGCACCCGTCGGGAGTAGACAGTGGCGAAGAAAGTACAAACCTACATTAAGTTGCAGGTAGCGGCCGGGCAGGCCAACCCGAGCCCCCCCGTGGGCCCGGCACTTGGTCAGCACGGTGTGAATATTATGGAGTTCTGCAAAGCGTTTAACGCGCAGACTCAGGGCATGGAGCAGGGCTTGCCGGTTCCGGTGGTGATCACCGTGTATACCGATCGCAGCTTCACCTTCATTACCAAAACCCCGCCCGCGGCCGTGTTGCTGCGCAAGGCGGCAGGTGTTGAAAAAGGCAGCGGTGAGCCCAACCTGAAGAAGGTTGGTAAAGTGACTCGTGCGCAGCTCGAAGACATTGCGACCGCCAAACAGCCGGACCTGACGGCAGCCGATATGGACGCCGCCGTGCGTACCATCGCCGGCACTGCTCGCAGCATGGGGCTGGAGACGGAGGGAGTGAAGTAATGGCTAAGTTGAGCAAGCGCAAGCAGTCCTTCCGCGAGAATGTCGACCGCGACAAGTTGTACCCGGTGGATGACGCCCTGAACATGCTTAAAGAGATGGCATCAGCTAAGTTCACCGAGTCGGTGGACGTCTCAGTGAACCTGGGCGTTGACCCGCGTAAATCCGATCAAGTGGTACGTGGCTCGACCGTGTTACCGCATGGCACTGGCAAGAGCGTGCGCGTAGCCGTGTTCGCCCAGGGCGACAACGTGAAGCTGGCAGAAGACGCCGGTGCGGACATCGTGGGCTTTGAAGATTTGGCCGAAGAGATAAAGGGCGGCCGGATGGACTTCGATGTCGTCATCGCCACTCCGGACGCCATGCGCGTGGTGGGTCGGCTCGGGCAGATTTTGGGCCCGCGTGGTCTTATGCCTAACCCGAAAGTGGGTACGGTCACGCCAGATGTGGCGACGGCTGTGAACAACGCAAAGGCTGGTCAAGTGCGCTACCGCACAGACAAGTCGGGCATCATCCATTGCGGCATCGGTACGGTAACGTTCGAGCCCGGTACGTTAAAGGAGAATCTGCAGGCGTTGCTTGCGGATTTGTCCAAGGCCAAGCCGGCCTCGGCCAAGGGTATCTACGTAAAGCGGGTAACGCTTTCGACCACCATGGGGCCAGGCATCGGCGTGG
Organism: uncultured Gammaproteobacteria bacterium; assembly: GCA_965369325.1. Taxonomy (GTDB): domain Bacteria; phylum Pseudomonadota; class Gammaproteobacteria; order Steroidobacterales; family JBCBZW01; genus CBDUQI01. The sequence goes on along the minus strand of CBDUQI010000021.1, from coordinate 18,391 downwards.
ACCAGGGCACGTTGTAAAAGAATTCTACCGGCGAGTACGGGGGGCGCTGGTCGTCACCCGGGCGAACTGGCGCTGAGATGGTGACATCTTAAGCAAAAAACCACGGTCGGCGCGAAGGCGCCGAGCGTGGCGTCTAAGACCGCAGGTCCCTAATCGCACCCTAGGGTGTTGATGGGGTAATGATCGGCGCCCGTATCGGGCACTGGCCCCCTGCGCAGATGGTGTACCCGAGTTGGGCTACTGAGTGGTAGTCGGCGAGGTCACTGTCAAACGGCACCGACTATCTGGTGCCATGGGAAGGGTTGCCAGCAATTGCTGGTGGCTCGCAGGTACGACCTTAGCCGGAGGAAAGCTACAGGTGGCTTTAAGTTTTGAGCAAAAGCAAGCCGTGGTTTCCGAGGTCAACACAGTAGCGGCCGAAGCACACTCGGCCATTGCCGCGGAATATCGTGGTCTTACCGTTGAGGACATGACGGAGTTACGCAAGAGAGCGCGTGAGTCCGGTGTGTATCTCAGAGTGGTTAAGAACACGCTGGCGGCACGCGCGTTGGAAGGGACGGAATTCGAAAACATGGGATCTGCGCTTAGCGGTCCGTTGTTGCTGGCGTTCTCGCAAGAGGACCCAGGATCAGCGGCACGCCTGGTGAAGGACTATGCAAAGGGTAACGACAAGCTGGTAACTAGGCTGGTGTCCATTGGTGGACAACTGCTTGATGCTGGCGCTCTGGATCGTCTGGCGAGTCTGCCGACTCGTGATCAGGCGTTGGGCATGTTGGCTGGAGTCATCCAGGCCCCGATTACGAAATTCGTCAGGACGATGGCTGAGCCTACGGCGAAGCTGGTCCGCTCCCTCGCGGCTGTGCGCGACCAAAAGGAAGCAGGTTAATTTATCGGGAGTGCGAGTTGCAGAGAACGTTCTGTATGCACTTGGGTAACACTTTTTACTAGAGAAAGATTTAGAAATGGCTTTATCAAACGAAGAAATTCTTGATGCAATCTCCGATATGACGGTAATGCAGATTACCGATCTGGTATCGGCGATGGAAGAAAAATTCAACGTATCTGCAGCTGCTCCGGTAGCTGTGGCAGCAGCCCCTGCCGGCGGTGACGCAGGCGCAGCGGCTGAAGAGCAGACCGAGTTCGACGTCGTGCTGACGAGCTTCGGCAGCAACAAGGTTCCGGTAATTAAGGCCGTTCGCGGCATCACCGGTCTTGGGCTGAAAGAAGCAAAGGACCTGGTCGAGGGCGCGCCCGCTCCGGTGAAGGAAGGCGTGGCCAAAGACGAAGCAGAGGAGCTCAAGAAGCAGCTTGAGGAAGCCGGCGCAGCGGTTGAGATCAAGTAGGCCTTTCGAGCATTCGAAGGCTGAGGCTGGTCGCTATGGCGGCCGGCCTTTTCCTGTGCGCGATTTGAATTTTTTGAAGCGCGATGCTGGTATTCAGTGTCGCTCCGTCAGTCATAAGCGAGGGTAATCCCTAATGGCTTATTCTTTTACAGAGAAAAAGCGTATCCGTAAGGATTTCGGCAAACGGCCCAGTATTTTGCAGGTGCCGTATCTGCTGTCTATCCAGTTGGATTCTTACAGGAAGTTCCTGCAAGAGGACGCGAATGCGGATCAGCGTAACGACCAGGGTCTGCACGCGGCTTTCAATTCAGTGTTCCCTATTGTCAGTTACTCGGGCAATGCGGCATTGGAGTATGTGAGCTATCGATTGGGTGAACCCCCATTCGATGTAAAAGAATGCCAATTGCGTGGGTTGACCTACGCGGCGCCGCTGCGCGTGAAAGTGCGCCTTGTTATTTACGACAAGGAAGCCAGTGGCAGCGAGAAAGTCATTAAGGATGTGCGCGAGCAGGAGGTTTATCTGGGCGAACTGCCGCTGATGACCGACAACGGCACGTTCATCATCAACGGTACCGAGCGGGTGATTGTGTCGCAGCTGCACCGCTCGCCGGGTGTGTTCTTTGACCACGATAAGGGCAAATCGCACTCCTCCGGCAAACTGTTGTTCTCCGCCAGGGTCATCCCTTACCGTGGCTCGTGGCTGGACTTTGAGTTCGACGCCAAAGATTCACTGTTCGCGCGTATTGACCGCCGCCGCAAATTGCCGGTCACGGTGTTGTTGCGCGCGCTTGGTTATTCGGATCAGCAGATTCTGGATATCTTCTTCGAGACCAATCATTTCACGGTTTCCAAGAAAGGTCTGTTGCTCGACCTGGTGCCGGAGCGCCTGCTGGGCGAGACAGCCATGTTCGACATTCGTATTGGCAAGGAAGTGGTGGTCGAGGAAGACCAGCGCGTAACCCGTCGCCATATCCGAGCGTTGGAAAACGCCGGCGTGGAAGTGTTGCCGGTACCGCAGCGGTACCTAGTGGGCAAGATACTGGCCCACGATGTGCCTGATCCGGAAACCGGCGAGCTGCTAGCCAAGGCTAACGAAGAGTTAACTGAAGAGAAGATCGACGTCCTGCTTGAGATCGGCGTTGAGGAACTCAACACGCTGTACGTGAATGATCTGGACCGCGGGCCGTATATCTCCAATACGTTGTCGATCGACCCTACCACCTCACGGATCGAGGCGCTGGTAGAGATTTACCGCATGATGCGCCCGGGTGAGCCGCCGACCAAAGATGCGGCTGAGAACCTGTTCCATAACTTGTTCTTTAATCCCGAGCGTTACGATCTGTCCGCTGTTGGCCGGATGAAGTTCAACCGTCGTGTGGGCCGCGATGCGGTCACCGGTTGCGGTATCCTGTTTGACGGGCTGTACCTGGGCACACGGGATGACGACTTCGCTAAAGGGCTGTGCGAGGAGTTTGGTGACAGCTCCGATGTGATCGATGTGCTGAAGACCATCATCTCCATCCGCAACGGCGATGGGCAGATTGATGACATTGATCACTTGGGTAACCGGCGCGTACGCAGCGTAGGCGAAATGGCGGAGAACGCATTCCGCATTGGTCTGGTGCGCGTGGAGCGTGCGGTCAAAGAGCGTCTGACGCTGGCCGAATCCGAAGGGCTGATGCCGCAGGAGATGATCAACGCTAAACCGGTGGCGGCCGCAGTGAAAGAGTTCTTCGGCTCCAGCCAGCTCTCCCAGTTTATGGATCAGAACAACCCGCTGTCGGAAGTGACGCATAAGCGGCGCGTCTCGGCGCTTGGCCCTGGCGGGTTGACGCGTGAGCGCGCGGGCTTTGAGGTGCGTGATGTACACCCCACTCACTACGGTCGTGTGTGCCCGATTGAGACTCCTGAAGGGCCGAATATCGGACTGATCAACTCGCTTGCGACCTATGCGCGCACCAACGAGTACGGTTTCCTCGAGACGCCCTACCGTAGGGTGAGCGAAGGCCGCGTGACCGACGACATTGAGTACCTGTCGGCGATTGAAGAAGGCCAGTACATGATCGCCCAGGCCAACGCCGGTCTGGGTGAGCGTGGCGAGCTGATTGACGATTTAATCGCTTGCCGTCACATGAACGAGTTCAAGACCGTCTCCAACGAGGAGCGTGAACGTATCGATTACATGGACGTTTCGCCCTCGCAGATCGTGTCGGTGGCGGCCTCGCTGATTCCGTTCCTGGAGCATGATGATGCCAACCGCGCCCTGATGGGCTCGAACATGCAGCGCCAGGCGGTGCCGACCCTGCGTGCCGACACCCCATTGGTGGGCACCGGCATGGAGCGCGCCGTGGCAGTTGACTCCGGTGTGACCGTGGTGGCCCGTCGAGGCGGCCTGGTCGATTCGGTGGACGCCTCGCGTATCGTTGTAATTGCAAACGACAACGAGACCATCGTTGGCGAGCCGGGTGTGGATATCTACAACCTGACCAAGTACACCCGGTCCAACCAGAACACCTGCATCAACCAGCGCCCGCTGGTGAAGGCGGGTGATGTTATTTCGCGTGGCGACGTGATGGCCGATGGGCCTTCCACCAGCCTGGGCGAACTGGCGTTGGGGCAGAACCTGCTGGTCGCGTTCATGCCGTGGAACGGCTACAACTTTGAGGATTCCATCCTTATCTCCGAGCGGCTGGTGCATGAAGATCGCTTCACCACCATCCATATCGAAGAGCTCACCTGCGTGGCGCGCGACACCAAGTTGGGCTCCGAGGAGATCACCGCAGATATCCCCAACGTGGGTGACGCGGCACTAGCCAAACTGGACGAGTCCGGTATCGCCTTTATTGGCGCGGAGGTGAGCGGAGGGGACATCCTGGTGGGCAAGGTCACCCCCAAGGGCGAGACCCAGCTTACGCCGGAGGAAAAACTCCTACGTGCCATCTTCGGTGAGAAAGCATCGGACGTTAAAGATACCTCGCTGCGCGTGCCCCCGGGCATGGACGGCACGGTGATTGACGTTCGCGTGTTTACTCGCGATGGGGTGGATAAAGACGCCCGCGCACTGTCCATCGAGATGTCCGAAATCAGCAGCGTACGTAAAGATCTTGACGATCAGCGCCGCATCCTGGAGGAAGATATCTTCCAGCGCGTGCAGAACATGCTGGTTGGCTCAGTCAGCGAGGGCGGTCCCAATGGCCTGAAGGCCGGCTCGACCGTGGATCAGGATTATCTGATGAGCCTGCCGCGCGAGAAGTGGTTTGAAATCCGCATCCGCGACGAAGAGCTGAACAACAAGCTGGAAACGGCCTCCAAGCGCATTGAAGAACAGCGCCACGAGTTCGAAAACCGCTTTGACGCCAAGAAAGTAAAAATCACCGCGGGTGATGATCTGGCCCCTGGTGTGCTGAAGATGGTTAAGGTCTACCTGGCCGTAAAACGTCGGATTCAGCCGGGCGACAAGATGGCTGGCCGCCACGGTAACAAGGGTGTGATTTCCACCATTGTGCCGGTGGAGGACATGCCTTACACCGATGATGGTACGCCGGTGGACATCGTGTTGAACCCGCTGGGTGTGCCCTCACGCATGAACGTCGGGCAAGTGCTTGAGACCCACCTTGGGTGGGCCGCAAAAGGCGTGGGTCGGCGTATCGGGCGGCTGCTAGATGCCCGGGCCAGCTCTAGCGAAATGCGCGAGTTACTGGAGCAGGTGTACAACGCCAGCGGCGGCAAGACTGAGTCGATTGAAGCTCTGGATGATACCGAGGTGAGTGAGTTGGCCGGCAACCTGCGCAACGGCGTGCCGATGGCAACGCCGGTGTTCGACGGTGCGATGGAAAGCGAGATCAAGCGAATGCTGGACCTCGCCGAGTTGCCGCGCAGTGGTCAGACCCGCCTCATCGACGGGCGTACCGGCGATTACTTCGATCGCGAGACCACCGTCGGGTACATGTACATGCTCAAGCTCAACCATCTGGTCGATGACAAAATGCATGCGCGCTCCACCGGTCCGTACAGTCTCGTCACTCAGCAGCCGCTGGGCGGTAAGGCTCAGTTCGGCGGTCAGCGTTTCGGTGAGATGGAGGTGTGGGCGCTTGAAGCGTATGGCGCCGCATACACTTTGCAGGAAATGCTCACGGTCAAGTCGGATGACGTGCAGGGGCGGACCAAGATGTACAAGAACATCGTGGACGGCTCGCACGAGATGGAGGCCGGTATGCCAGAGTCGTTTAACGTGCTGGTGAAGGAAATACGTTCTTTGGGTATTGATATTGAGCTTGAGCAGAGTTGATCTGCAAAGCACAAACCCATAGGCGCAACTAATCTGGCGCTGGCCCGTGGCAGGCTCTGCCCGCCACGGTGCTAACCGAATATGTTGAGTTACGAAAAACCAAACGCCCTCACGGAGGGCAGGTGGATTGAATGAAAGACCTACTCAAGCTTTTCAGGCAGTACGCGCCGGTCGAGGACTTCGACGGCATTCGCATCGGCCTGGCATCCCCAGACATGATTCGTTCATGGTCGTTCGGCGAAGTTAAAAAGCCGGAGACCATCAACTACCGGACTTTCAAGCCGGAACGTGATGGTCTGTTTTGCGCCAAGATCTTCGGTCCGGTTAAGGACTACGAGTGTCTGTGCGGCAAATACAAACGCCTGAAACATCGCGGTGTGGTATGCGAGAAGTGCGGGGTTGAGGTCACTCAGTCCAAGGTGCGCCGCGAGCGCATGGGGCACATTGAGCTGGCCAGCCCGGTGGCGCACATTTGGTTCCTCAAGTCGCTGCCTTCGCGCATTGGCCTGATGCTGGACATGACGCTGCGTGAGATTGAACGCATTCTGTACTTTGAGGCCTTCGTGGTCATCGACCCGGGTATGACGCCGCTGCAGCGGGGGCAGTTGCTCTCCGATGAGGGCTATCTGGATGCAATCGAAGAGCATGGCGATGAGTTTGACGCGCGCATGGGCGCCGAGGCTGTGCACGAACTGCTGGTGACCATCGAGCTTGAAGACGAAGTGACCAAAGTGCGCGAGGAGATGGCTGGCACCAGCTCCGAGACCAAGATTAAGCGCTTGTCCAAACGTCTGAAATTACTGGAGTCATTTTTGGATTCCGGCAACCATCCCGAGTGGATGGTGCTCACCGTGCTGCCGGTATTGCCGCCGGACCTGCGTCCTCTGGTACCACTGGACGGTGGTCGCTTTGCCACCTCGGATTTGAACGATCTGTACCGCCGAGTGATTAACCGCAACAATCGTCTGCGCCGCCTGCTGGAGCTGAACGCCCCGGACATCATCGTGCGCAACGAGAAGCGCATGTTGCAGGAATCGGTTGACGCGCTGCTGGACAACGGCCGTCGTGGTCGTGCCATCACCGGCACTAACAAGCGCCCGCTGAAGTCGCTGGCCGACATGATCAAGGGCAAGCAGGGACGCTTCCGCCAGAACCTGCTGGGCAAGCGTGTGGATTACTCCGGTCGCTCGGTGATCGTGGTAGGCCCGACGCTCAAACTGCACCAGTGCGGCATTCCCAAGAAGATGGCGCTGGAGCTGTTCAAACCGTTTATTTTCTCCAAGCTGCAGCTGCGCGGCGAGGCGGCAACAATCAAGGCCGCCAAGCGTCTGGTTGAGCGTGAAGGACCAGAAGTCTGGGACATCCTGGAGCAGGTGATTCGCGAGCATCCGGTGATGCTTAACCGTGCGCCGACGCTGCACCGTCTAGGCATCCAGGCATTTGAGCCAGTGCTGATTGAGGGCAAGGCGATTCAGTTGCACCCGCTCGTGTGTACTGCATTTAACGCCGACTTCGACGGTGACCAGATGGCGGTGCACGTGCCGCTGTCGCTGGAAGCGCAGCTTGAGGCTCGCGCCTTGATGATGGCGTCCAACAATATCCTCTCGCCCGCCAACGGCGACCCGATTATTGTGCCGTCGCAGGACGTGGTGCTGGGGCTGTACTTTATGACCCGCGAATGCGTGAATGTGCCTGGCGAGGGCATGGTGTTTTCCGATGTGCATGAAGTGCATCGTGCGTATGCCGCCGGGCAGGCGGACTTGCAGGCCCGTGTGAGGGTGCGTATCCCCGAGACCGTGGTGGTTGACGGCGAGGAGAGCACAACCATGCCGTTGCGCGAGACCACAATCGGCCGCGCGATCCTCTCAGAGCTACTGCCGAAGCAGCTTTCGTTCGACCTGGTCGACCGGGACATGAACAAGAAAGCCATCTCCGGCGTCATCAACGCCTGCTACCGTAAGGTGGGCCTCAAGCGCACCGTCGTGTTTGCTGATCAGCTGATGTACACGGGTTTCCGTTACGCTACCCGCGCCGGCGTGTCTATCGGCGTGGACGACATGGTGGTGCCGCAGGAGAAGGGCCCGATTCTCGACGAGGCCGAGACCGAGGTTAAGGAGATCGAGGATCAGTATGCCATGGGTCTGGTGACCAACGGCGAGCGTTACAACAAAGTGGTGGATATCTGGTCGCGCACCAACGAGCGTGTGGCCAAGGCCATGATGGACAAGCTTGGTACGGATGAAGTTACCGATTCTCAGGGCAAGGTGCATAAGCAGGCATCGTTCAACTCCATTTACATGATGTCCGACTCCGGCGCACGTGGTTCCGCCGCGCAGATTCGCCAGCTCGCCGGCATGCGTGGCCTGATGGCCAAGCCGGACGGCTCGATCATCGAGACGCCGATTACGGCCAACTTCCGTGAAGGGCTGGACGTGCTGCAGTACTTCATCTCCACTCACGGTGCGCGTAAAGGTCTGGCCGATACTGCGTTGAAGACGGCTAACTCCGGGTACCTGACCCGTCGCCTGGTCGATGTGGCGCAGGATCTGGTGGTGACCGAGATGGATTGTGGCACCGAGGGCGGCACGTTGATGGTGCCGCTGGTGGAAGGCGGCGATGTGGTCGAGCCCTTGCGTGATCGAGTGCTTGGCCGTGTGCTGGCCAGCCCGGCGCACCACCCGGGCACTGAAGATGTCGCGATGGAGGCCGGCACGCTGCTGGATGAGGCGGGTGTGAATGATCTGGAGAGGATGGGTATCGATCAGGTCTTTGTCCGCTCACCCATCGCCTGCACTACCCGTTATGGTGTTTGCGCAATGTGCTACGGACGCGATTTAGCGCGTGGCCATCTGATCAACCAGGGCGAAGCCGTGGGAGTGATCGCCGCACAGTCAATCGGTGAGCCGGGTACCCAGCTCACCATGCGTACCTTCCATATTGGTGGTGCGGCTTCTCGTTCTGCCGCTGTTAGCAGCATCGAGGTGAAGAACAACGGTATCGCACGACTGCATAACGTGAAAACCGTCACCAACGCTGACGGGCACCTGGTGGCCGTGTCGCGGTCCGGTGAGCTGGCGATGCTCGATGATCTGGGCCGTGAGCGGGAGCGGTACAAAGTGCCTTATGGCGCCGTTATCACTATCAAGGAAGGCGAAGCCGCCTCAGCTGGTACCCAGGTAGCTAGCTGGGATCCGCACACTCACCCGGTGATCACCGAGGTGGGCGGTAACCTGGAGTACGTCGACTTTATGGATGGCGTTACCGTCAACCGCCAGATCGATGAGACCACGGGTATTGAAAGCATCGTGGTCAGCGATCCGAAGCAGCGTGGCTCATCCGGTAAAGACCTGCGCCCGGCATTGCGTCTGGTCGATGACAAGGGCAACCCGGTGTTGCTGGGGAACACCGGCAATGCGGCGGCTTACCCACTGCCGCAGGGTGCCATTATCTCGATGGATGAAAACGCGAAAGTCTCAGTCGGTGATGCACTGGCGAGAATTCCGCAGGAAACCAGTAAGACCCGCGATATTACCGGTGGTCTGCCCCGTGTAGCCGATCTGTTTGAAGCGCGCAAACCGAAAGACCCGGCAATTCTGGCCGAGGCTTCGGGTGTGGTCAGTTTTGGTAAGGAAACCAAAGGCAAACAGCGTCTGGTGATTTCCTTCGAAGACGGCGACAAGCATGAAGAGCTGATTCCGAAGTGGCGCAACCTGAACGTGTTTGAAGGCGAGCGGGTAGAGCGTGGTGATGAGATCGCTGATGGCGAGCCGAATCCGCACGATATCCTGCGTCTTAAGGGCGTTGAGGAGTTGGCCGAGTATCTGGTGCACGAGATTCAGGACGTTTACCGGTTGCAGGGTGTGAAAATCAACGACAAGCACATCGAGGTGATCATCCGCCAGATGCTGCGTAAGGTTGAGGTCACCGGTTCGGGTGATACGCGTTACCTGCGTGGCGAACAAGTGGACCGTGCCAAGTTGATGCAAGCCAACGAGGAAGCCATCAACGCGGACAAAGAGCCGGCCACGTTCGAGCGTCTGCTGCTTGGTATTACCAAGGCATCGCTGGCGACCGAGTCGTTTATCTCAGCGGCGTCGTTCCAGGAGACCACCCGCGTGTTGACCGAAGCTGCTGTGCGCGGCGTTCGTGACGACCTGCGCGGTCTGAAGGAGAACGTTATTGTGGGTCGCCTGATTCCGGCTGGCACCGGCTCAGCGCACCACGCAGAACGCCGCGCCCGCCGTGCTCGCGACGCCGAGGTCGATTACCTGAAGGCGGCCGAAGAGGTTGTGGGCAGCGTGGGTGCTGCGCCGGAGACTGCCGAGGCCGGTGTGGAATCGGCGCCGCCGGCCGCGGATGAGAGCGCAGCAACCGACTAGCATGGGCGCGGGCGCTGGCGCCCGAAACAACAAGTCGAGTCAAGCGGCCGGTAGGGCCGCTTGAACGGCGCGCAAATGCGCTGCTTGCATCAGAGTGCTTGGCGATACCGCGAGCGTTGCCGCGCGGATGAGCGTCACCACGGGCGTGTATGGGGTACGTCGGTGCCCGACAAGGGTACGGTTGCCTACTTTTCTCTCCCAGGCAGTCAGTCGTCTCCCCCAGGCGTTAAGCAGGTTCTAACAGCACAGGTTCGGAGAAGAGAAACCCCTGGAACATCGTGCAACCGATTTTCCTAAGGAAGTTGAATTGTTCGCGCGTCTCTACGCCTTCAGCAACGGTTTCAAGTTGCATCTCACGCGCCAGCGATACGATCGCAGACGCGATTGTTCTATCGTTCTCGTTGCTGTCCAGCCCACGAACGAATGACGCATCGACTTTCAATCGATTGATCGGAAATCGTTTCAGCATGATCAGTGAGGAGTAGCCGGTGCCAAAGTCATCTATTGCCACAGAGACGCCCATGTCGCGTAGCTGACGCAGTACCTGCTCGGTCAGGGCGGTGTGTGTCATCATTGCCGTTTCGGTGATTTCGATTTCCAACTGCTCCGGCGGATGCCCGGTTCGCTGCAGTACTTCGTCAACTGTGTCAACAAACTCTGCGCGGGCGAGTTGTATTGGGGAGACGTTTACGGCAATTCGACGGAACGCCCCTGATTGCTCGGCGAGCTGTACATTGATCGAGCACGCCTCCTCCAGTATCCATTTTCCCAGCTCCACGATTAGGCCGCATTTCTCCGCCAGTGGAATGAAATCCGCAGGCGAGATCAGGCCATGCACCGGGTGCTGCCACCTCACCAGCGCTTCGTGGCCGATGACCGTCTCCCCATCGAAATCGTACTGTGGCTGGTAGCGCAGGTGGAACTGCTTTTGCTCCAAGGCGGTGTAGAGCTCGCGTTCCAACTGGTGCAGTCGTCCCTGATGGTCTTTGGAGGGATCGAACACGTGGTAGGTATGGCCACCGGCACTTTTGGCAGCATACATGGCCATATCCGCTCGCCTGAGGATGTCGCTGGCGCCGGAGTCCGCCCCGTTAAACAGGCAGATGCCCATGCTTGGCGTGCAGCGCAGCGTATGACCGCTAACCCGCATCGGTTTGGCGATGTGGCGGATGATCTTACGCGCAATGCTGGCGGCATTTTCGGTATTGACAACATTTTCTAGAATCACGGTGAACTCATCACCCCCTAAGCGGGCGACGGTGTCATTGATCCGCACCGTGTCCCTAAGACGATTTGCGATGATTTGCAGCAGGCTGTCACCGATGTCGTGGCCGAGCGAGTCGTTGACGACTTTGAACCGGTCGATGTCCATGAAAATAATCGCACTGATGGTGTGTTGCCTGTCGCAACGGGCGACCGCCTGAGACAGTCGATCGAGCAGCAACATTCGGTTAGGCAGGTGCGTCAGGGGGTCGTGATTGGCAAGTTCTTCGAGGTGGTCCCGGGTTTGCCGCAGGCGTTCTTCGGCTTTTTTCAACGCTGAGATATCGGTGATCGCCGTTTGTACCGTGGCCTCATCGTCTACGCCGCAAAAAACTGGCACGGAGCGTAGGAGCACCGGCCGGGTCTCGCCGTTGGCGTCGGCGATGCGCAACTCAATCTCATCTTCCTCACCCAGTTGCACGCGGCGCAAATGTGCTGCAAAGGCGGTGCGACTCCCGGATGAGCCGATCCGCAGCGTGGCGGTGCCAATCAACTCGTGTGCACGCTGCCCGAGCATTTCCAAGGCGCGTCGATTGATGTTCTCGATGATGCCGTCAGGGTTTGTCGTCACGTACGCGACCGGGGCGGCATCGTATACGAGCTTGTACAATTCTTTGGAAGCAGCCAGCTCATCTCGTGTTCTACACAAGTCGAAGTACTCATTTTGGAGCGCTTCGTGTTGATGGGCGGCATTGGGGTGGGGACGTAAGTTATTTTCTTTTTGCATTGTCCAGCGGTTTTCGTCTTGTGCCCACTCCCTTGCAGGTTCCATGCTTCGAGTCCATTGTTCGAAGCGCACGTCAGCCGACGTCATTTCGTAGGTCAATTCTTGAGCGAATATGTGCGATTAGCTGTGAAATGTATCGCAGTTCGGAGGCTGCGTACCGCCGAGTTTCTGTCACTCGAACCGCTCTGGGCTGATGGCTTTGAGCGGTCTATTGGCGGTGGGGCAATCGGGTGGGATTGATGTGAACTGCGCCCGGCTCGTGCCCGGACGAAGTGGCCTCCCATCCTCCCGTTGCGCGTCAGGCCCCCACGGCGGGCTGTCTGGCGAGTAGGGTGGTGGCGCTGGACCTCTCTTATTAATAGGCATTGCCGCGCATTACCCACAATTGGGCGGGGTGTTGTGGGTTTGACGCAACAGTATCGCTGCGACCGCCACATCTTGGGCTTGACACTCAGGCGGCTGATTCCTACAATTCGCGGTCTTCGTCGGTCCTGTACTGCCCAATTTGGCAGCGCAGGTTCCCACATCAGCCCCAGAGATGCAGTCTGAAGGCGTGCCATCGCAACACTGCGGCACGTACGGACGACCGTCGGTGGATGTGGAGAACAGCGTCCTGACGGCACATACGACCGCGCGCCAGTCGCCCTGGAACTCAGGAAACTGTACCGCACGCGGCTATGTAAACAATACGGCGCGTGGTTTCAGGTGGCGGGTTACCGCTGCCACAAGCGCATTGGTGCATGACATTGATCGGCGGACAGCGCCGAGAACAGAGACCAGACGAATTATGGCGACAGTGAATCAGCTCGTGCGCAACCCGCGCTCCCGCAAGCAGGCAAAATCTAACGTTCCCGCGTTGGAAGGCTGCCCGCAGCGTCGAGGTGTCTGCACACGTGTGTACACCACTACCCCCAAGAAACCTAACTCCGCGATGCGCAAAGTTGCGCGCGTGCGCCTGACCAATGGTTATGAGGTCACCAGTTACATTGGTGGCGAGGGCCATAACCTGCAGGAGCACTCCGTGGTGCTGATTCGCGGTGGGCGTGTGAAAGATCTGCCAGGTGTGCGCTACCACACGGTGCGCGGCACGCTGGATTGCGCTGGCGTATCAGATCGCCGCCAGGGACGTTCTAAGTACGGCGCCAAGCGACCGAAAAGCTAATTTACCGGGGCCTGATGGCCCGTAAACAGGATTCAACGAGATGTCGAGAAGAACGGCTGCGCCGAAGCGAAGTATTCTGCCGGATCCCAAATACGGCAACGAGATGCTGACCAAGTTCATCAACATGGTGATGACCCGTGGTAAGAAGTCCGTTGCCGAGCGCATCGTGTACGGCGCACTGGACACGATTGCCCAGCGTACCGGCCAGGAGGGCGCCACCACTGTTGAGGTGCTGACGCAGGCGCTGGACAACGTTAAGCCGGCGGTCGAGGTTAAATCCCGTCGTGTGGGTGGTGCGACCTATCAGGTGCCTATCGAAGTGCGTCCTTCACGTCGCCAGACACTGGCAATGCGCTGGGTGATCGATGCGGCTCGCCGTCGCAGCGAGAAGTCTATGGCGCAGCGCCTAGCAGGCGAGCTGATGGACGCTGCAGATAACCGTGGCACCGCCGTGAAAAAGCGCGAAGATACGCACCGCATGGCCGAAGCCAACAAAGCCTTCTCTCACTACCGCTGGTAAAGATGAGCAGGATTTTCCCGTGGCACGCAGCACCCCTATCGATCGTTATCGTAACATCGGCATCATGGCCCATATTGATGCCGGTAAGACAACGACGACTGAGCGCATCCTGTTCTACACAGGGGTGTCGCACAAAATAGGGGAAGTGCACGATGGCGCGGCCATCATGGACTGGATGGAGCAGGAGCAGGAGCGCGGAATCACCATTACCTCCGCTGCCACTACCTGCTTCTGGTCGGGCATGGATAAGCAGTTTCCGCAGCACCGGATCAACATTATTGATACGCCGGGGCACGTAGACTTCACTATTGAGGTGGAGCGCTCATTGCGGGTGCTGGACAGCGCGGTGGCGGTGTTTTGCTCAGTTGGGGGCGTGGAGCCGCAGTCTGAGACGGTATGGCGGCAGGCCAGCAAATACCAGGTCCCGCGGTTGGCGTTCGTGAACAAGATGGACCGCCCCGGCGCAGATTTTCTGCGTGTGGTGGAGCAGATTGCCGAGCGCCTGAACGGCAATCCGGTGCCGGTGCAACTGCCGATCGGTGCGGAAGATACGTTTGAAGGCGTAGTGGACTTGATCACTATGCGGGCCATCTACTGGGACGACAGTACTCAGGGGATGCGCTACGAGGCGAGGGATATCCCTGAGCATATGTTGGCGCTTTGTCAGCAGTGGCGGGAGAAACTGCTGGAGGCTGCGGCCGAGGCCGACGATGTGCTGATGGGTAAGTATATTGGCGGCACCGAGCTTACTGAGCAGGAGATTCGCGAGGGTTTGCGCAAGCGCACCATCGCTAACGAGATTACGCCGGCCTTGTGCGGTTCGGCGTTTAAGAACAAAGGTGTTCAGGCTGTCTTGGATGCTGTGATTGAACTGATGCCCTCGCCGGTGGATGTCCCGGCGGTGCAGGGGCACGATGAGTCTGACGAGCAGGCGACGCGCGAGGCAGCAGACGATGCGCCCTTCGCAGCGCTGGCGTTCAAGATCGCCAATGATCCGTTCGTTGGGTATCTATCGTTCTTGCGGGTGTACTCCGGTGTGATGCGCACAGGCGACACGGTCTACAACCCGATCAAGGGCAAGCGCGAGCGAATCGGACGGTTGGTGCAGATGCACTCGAACGCGCGCGAAGAGTTAAAGGAAGTGCGCGCCGGCGATATCGCGGGCGCAGTGGGATTGAAGGATATCTCCACGGGAGAGACTTTATGCGATCCCAAGCACGTGCTGACGCTGGAGCGGATGGAGTTTCCGGAGCCGGTGATTGCAGTGGCGCTTGAGCCACGCACGCACGTGGACCAGGAGAAGATGGGGCTTTCCTTGTCGAAGTTGATGCAGGAGGACCCGTCCTTCCGCGTCAAGACTGACGAGGAAACGGGGCAGACCATCATCTCCGGCATGGGTGAGTTGCACCTTGAGATTATTGTCGACCGGCTGAAGCGCGAGTTTAAGGTTGAGGCCAATGTCGGCAAGCCTCAGGTGGCCTACCGCGAGACCATCCGCAAAACGGTGGAGCAGGAAGGCAAGTTTGTGCGCCAGTCCGGCGGCCGCGGCCAGTATGGCCATGTGTGGCTGCGGATAGAGCCGAACGAGGTCGGGGCCGGGTACGAGTTTGTCAATGCGATTGTTGGCGGTGCCGTACCCAAGGAGTTTATCCCGGCAGTGGATAAGGGTATCGAGGAGCAAATGCAAAATGGCGTGCTCGCTGGATACCCGGTAGTTGATGTGAAGGTGACGTTGTACGACGGCTCGTTCCACGATGTGGATTCGAGCGAGATCGCCTTCAAAATTGCCGCCTCGATGGGGTTTCGCGATGGGGCGCTGGCAGCAGGACCTATTTTGCTGGAGCCCATCATGAAGACCGAGGTGGTGACGCCCAACGAGTACATGGGCGATGTGATGGGAGATTTACAGCGGCGCCGCGGCTTGGTGCAGGGCATGGAGGACTCTCCGGCCGGCAATGCAATCCGCGCTGAAGTGCCGCTGTCTGAGATGTTCGGCTATGCCACGGACCTGCGCTCCATGAGCCAGGGTCGCGCGGTGTACTCGATGGAATTTTCGCGATATGCGCAAGCACCTGCCTCGGTTACCGATGGCATGATGAACGGATAACTTAGGAGATTTGAGCCGTGTCTAAAGAGAAGTTTGAGCGTACGAAGCCTCACGTAAACGTGGGGACCATTGGTCACGTGGACCATGGCAAGACGACGCTGACGGCGGCGCTGACCAAGGTGTTGTCAGAGACATACGGTGGCGAGGTTAAGGCATTCGACCAGATCGATAACGCCCCCGAGGAGCGCGAACGCGGAATTACGATTGCCACGGCGCACGTTGAGTACGAGTCCCAAGCACGCCACTACGCGCACGTCGACTGCCCGGGACACGCGGATTACGTGAAGAACATGATTACCGGCGCCGCGCAGATGGACGGGGCGATCCTGGTGGTATCAGCGGCTGATGGCCCGATGCCGCAGACGCGCGAGCACATTTTGCTGTCGCGCCAGGTGGGTGTGCCGTTCATCGTTGTGTACATGAACAAAGCCGACATGGTGGATGATGAAGAGCTGCTGGAGCTGGTGGAGATGGAGATCCGCGATCTTCTGTCGACATACGAGTTCCCGGGCGATGACACGCCGCTGATCGTAGGCTCTGCGCTCAAAGCGCTGGAAGGCGATGAGAGCGAGATAGGCAAGCCCAGCGTGATCAAGCTGGTTGAGGCGATGGATACGTACATTCCGGAGCCTGAGCGTGCGATCGATGGGGCATTTTTGATGCCGATCGAGGACGTGTTCACCATTTCGGGTCGCGGCACGGTGGTGACCGGCCGAATCGAGCGTGGGATTGTGAACGTGGGCGATGAGATCGAGATTATCGGAATCACGGACACGGCGAAGACCACCTGCACGGGTGTGGAGATGTTCCGCAAGCTGCTGGATGAAGGTCGTGCAGGCGATAACGTAGGGGTCCTGCTTCGCGGGACCAAGCGTGATGAGGTTGAGCGGGGTCAGGTTCTGGCCAAGCCGGGTTCGATCACGCCGCATACCAAGTTTGAGGCCGAGGTGTATATCCTGACCAAAGATGAGGGTGGGCGTCACACGCCGTTCTTCAAGGGTTATCGTCCGCAGTTTTACTTCCGCACGACGGATGTGACGGGGGCTGTGGAGTTGCCGGACGGCACCGAGATGGTGATGCCTGGGGATAACATCAAGATGAAGGTTGAGCTGATCGCACCGATCGCGATGGAAGACGGTCTGCGATTTGCGATCCGCGAAGGTGGTCGTACGGTTGGCGCCGGCGTGGTCGCCAAGATATTCGAATAAGCAGGCTGGCCCGCATTGGCGGGGAGTAAACAGGCAGCCCGCCAAAAGGCGGGCGCAAAGAGAACATCATGGCAAATCAGAACATACGCATCCGCCTGAGGGCGTTCGATTACAAGTTGATCGACACTTCGGCGCGCGAAATTGTCGATACGGCACGTAGAACCGGGGCGCAGGTAAAGGGCCCGATTCCGCTGCCAACCAAGAAAGAGCGGTTTACCGTGCTGATTTCACCGCACGTGAACAAAGACGCTCGGGACCAGTACGAGCTGCGCACGCACAAGCGACTGATGGATATCGTCGACCCGACCGACAAGACGGTTGACGCCCTGATGAAGCTGGAATTGCCCGCAGGCGTAGACGTGCAGATCCGCTTGAATTAAGGTAGCTGGCCGGCGTCCTGAGGGGGGCGTCAGCGGCTGATGTCGGGAGTGGCCGGGGTGCTTCCGGCCGGTGTTGGCGGCGCGAGGAATCTCGTGCTGAGAAATATGCCGGTAGGAATTGATTCGGTGTTGGGAAGTGCTATACTTGCCGGCTCCTTCGGCCCGCGCGACAATTTTGTGTCAAGCGGGCCTTGATTTGCTCCTGGGGATACGTCGTCGATGAGGTCGCTGCGGCCTCGATCAGGTGCGCGCCGCCGTAAGGCCAAGCGCCGCCAACGCCGACAGTCCAACCCATCGGTAACAGCCGGTGGTTAGGGAGTGGCTGCCGCAGGGCAGCGTACGAAGAACGAGTTTTTGAGGAAACGCAGATGCCTATTGGTGTGGTCGGCCGCAAGCGCGGTATGACGCGGATATTCACTGAAGCGGGTGCATCGGTACCGGTGACCGTTATTGAGGCGACGCCTAACCGCGTCACCCAAGTGAAATCTGAACAACGGGACGGTTACCGGGCGATTCAGGTCGCCGCCGGGTCGATCAAGCCCTCGCGCCTGACTAAGGCGCAGGCCGGGCACTTTGCCCGTGCCGGCGTAGATGCCGGCGATATGGTGATGGAGTTTCGTCTTCGCGATGGCGAAGGCGAGGATCTGGAAGCCGGGTCTGAGGTCACGGTGGAGCAGTTTGCCGAAGGGCAGGCGGTTGACGTGAGCGGTGTCACCATCGGTAAGGGGTTTGGCGGCGTCATTAAGCGCCATCACTTCCATACCCAGGACGCCACCCACGGTAACTCCTTGGCGCATCGGGCGCCGGGTTCCATCGGCCAGAACCAGACCCCCGGGCGTGTGTTCAAGGGCAAGAAAATGGCCGGGCACATGGGTAATGTGAACCGCACCGCGGTGAACCTGGAAGTCGTGCGGGTTGATGCTAAACGTAATCTCATCCTGATCAAGGGCGCTGTGCCCGGTGCCAAGGGTGGGGAAGTCGTCATTCGCCCATCCACGCGGGCCGGGTAACGGG